>DAOUBZ010000252.1:0-3285 GCA_034432515.1 Chloroflexaceae bacterium
GTACATGTGTTCTAAAGAGCACAGCAGAAACGGGCCGGGTATGGTATAATAGGAGGGTTGTGAGGAGGCCATCTTGAGCATTGCGAAGCCCCGAAAGGCGAGTCTGGTCGACACGATCGGCGCGGGCTATCGCGCGCTGCACCGGCGGCTCTGGGTGGTCAGTATTCCTGCGGCAATGAGCGCCTATCTCTGGCTTGGCGCGCCGCTGGTGCTCGCACCACTGGCCGCGGCCGTGCAGGCGCGGCTGCAGCAAGCAGCCGCCATGCTGGGCAGTGATACGGGCGCCCAGGCCAGGCTGGTGCGCAACGTACTCGACGCTGACCTGCGGGTCGCACTGGCCTGGCTGAATTTCGTGCCGGTGCTGGCGCCGGCCTCAGCCGTGGCGCCGCGCGCGGCGTCGATCAGCCTGGCGGGGCCGCTCGAACTACTCGCCGCCGCCGGGCTGATCAACGTGGCGGCGCTGCTGATCAGCAGCGTCTTCCTCACCCTGCTGGCCGAAGCGGTGCGCCAGGAAGCGCCTGCGCTGCGCCACAGTCTGCGGCGGGCGCTGCGCGTGGCTGGCGACATCGTGCTCTACCTGCTGAGCCTGGTGGGCGCAGGTCTGCTCCTGGCCCTGCCGCTGCTGGCGATCTCGGCACTCATCATCGCGCTGTTGCCCATGGCCACGCTGGGGGTGCTGCTGGTCTGGTACATCGCGCTCTTCTGGGCCTACGTCTATACCGGCTTCGCGCCCGAGGCGATCCTGATCAGCCGGGCCGGGCCACTGCGCGCGATCGCCAGCAGCGTGCGTATCGTCCGGCGCGACCTGGCGGGCACGCTCGGGCTGCTGCTCGTGAGCTTCGTGATCAGCAGCGGCCTCGCGCTGATCTGGCGCCAGTTGGCCCAGAACCCGCTGGGCCTCGCGGTGGCCATGCTTGGCAGCGCCTATGTCGGCAGCGGCCTCAGTGCCGCGCGCCTGGAGTTCTACCGTGAGCGCACGCTCCGCTGGGGTGGTTAGGACGCCCCACGGTGGATCGGCACCACCCCGTAAGGGCGCAGCAGCGGTGGAACCGCTGCTGCGCCCCAGGTCGGACCCGAGGAAGAACAGACCATGAACGACGAAACACCAGCTACCGCCCAACCCCAGAGCTACGACGCGAGCCAGATTACCGTGCTCGAGGGCCTTGACGCCGTGCGCAAGCGCCCCGGCATGTACATCGGGCCGACGGATATCAATGGCCTGCACCACATGATCAAAGAGGTGGTCGATAACTCGGTCGACGAGGCGCTCGCCGGCCACGCCAGCCGGATAGAGATCACCATTCACGAGGACGGCTCGGTCAGGGTCACCGACAACGGGCGCGGCATCCCGGTCGACATCCATCCCAAGCACAAGGTCTCGGCGCTGCAACTGGCTGCCACCGAGCTGCATGCCGGCGGCAAGTTCGGCGACGGGGGCTACAAGGTCTCCTCCGGGCTGCACGGCGTGGGCCTCTCGGTGGTCAATGCGCTCTCGGAGTGGATGCGCGCCGAGGTGCGGCGCCACGACCAGCTCTGGGTGCAGGAGTATCGCGCCGGCAAGCCGCAGAGCGAGGTGCGGGCGGTGGGCCCTGCCGAGGGCACCGGTACGTCGATTCACTTCATGCCCGATGTGCTGATCTTCAAGGACGGCATCGACTACAACTTCAAGGCCCTGGCCCAGCGCTTCCGCGAGATGGCCTACCTGACCAAGGGGCTGCATTTCAAGTTCGTGGACCAGCGCGATGGCCAGGAGGTGAACTTCTACTTCGAGGGCGGTATCGTCTCCTATGTGCGCCACCTGAACAAGGACAAAACCACGCTGCACAAACAGCCCTTCTACGCCGAACGCACGGTCAATGACGTGGCGGTTGAAGTAGCGATGCAGTATACCGACACCTACGATACGGACTCGGTCTACACCTTTGCCAACAATATCAACAATACCGATGGCGGCGCGCACCTCTCGGGTTTTCGCACCGCGCTGACCCGGATCATCAACAACTATGCGCGGGCCAAGAACATCCTCAAGGAGAATGAGGCGAACCTCACCGGCGATGACGTGCGCGAAGGCCTGACCGCGGTGATTAGCGTCAAGTTGAAGGACCCGCTGTTTAGCTCGCAGACCAAGGAGAAGCTGGTCAGCCCCGAGGCCGCCGGCGCAGTCGCCACGGTGCTGAGCGACGCCTTTGCCGCCTGGCTGGATGAGAACCCCGGCGATGCGCGGCGGATCATCGAGAAGACGATCGCGGCGGCGCGCACCCGCCTGGCGGTGCAGAAGGTCAAGGAGACGGCGCGCAAGAGCGCCATGGAGGGCTTCTCGCTACCCGGCAAGCTGGCCGACTGCTCGGACACCAACCCGGCCCGCTGCGAGCTCTACATCGTCGAGGGCGACTCGGCCGGCGGAACGGCCAAACAGGGGCGTGACCGCCGCTTCCAGGCCATCCTGCCGCTGCGCGGCAAGATCCTCAACGTGGAGAAGAGCCGCCTCGACAAGATGCTCTCCAACGCCGAGGTCAAGGCGCTGATCACCGCAATCGGCACCGCGATCGGCGAGCAGTTCAGCCCCGATAAGCTGCGCTACCACCGGATCCTGTTGATGACCGACGCCGATGTTGACGGGAGCCACATTCGAACGCTGCTGCTGACGTTCTTCTTCCGTCACATGCGCCAGTTGATCACCAACGGCCACCTGTACATCGCCCAGCCGCCACTCTACCGGATCAAGCACGGCAAGGAGCACCGCTATGTTTACTCCGATGCCGAGCGCGACAATTACATCGCCGGTCTGCCGGCGGGCACCAAAGTGGAGATCCAGCGCTACAAGGGCCTTGGTGAGATGAACGCCGAGCAGCTCTGGGAAACGACGATGAACCCGGCCAACCGGGTCATCCTCCAGGTGACCCTCGAAGACGCGCAGCGGGCTGACGAAACCTTCACCATGCTTATGGGCGATCTGGTGCCGCCGCGCCGGCGCTTCATCCAGACCCACGCCGCCGAGGTAACGGAGCTCGATGTGTGATAGGCGACACGCCAGCCCACATCGAAGCGCAGGTGATCGCCAGCCTCCGCGCGCTCTCACCTGCGCAGAAGCTGGCGCTTGCCCGCTGGGCTACCGAGTTGGCGCTAACGGAACTGTTGGAATGGGCGCTGACCGGCCAGGCGCCGCCGCACCCAGGTGATACCAATTGGAATTAGCGATTCCGCATCATGTCATGCTGAGCGAAGCGAAGCATCTCGGCGTCCTGATGCCGAGACCCTTCGCGGAGTTTACCCTGAGCGCAGCCG
>DAOUBZ010000253.1:0-2439 GCA_034432515.1 Chloroflexaceae bacterium
CGGCTGCGCTCAGGGTAAACTCCGCGAAGGGTCTCGGCATCAGGACGCCGAGATGCTTCGCTTCGCTCAGCATGACATGATGCGGAATCGCCAATTCCAATTGGTATAATGAGCGTTCCGTGCATGACGTTTTCCGGAGTGCTGCCGGGAGCGAGGGCGAGACGTCCTGCCGAAAAACTCAAGCCTTTCTGGCTGAAGAGCACGTGTGGGGGCGCTCAGTGTGCCACATCTGGGTCGCAGTGCAGGGCGGCGGCGATCAGCTGCTCGGTCGCCGCGCTCAGCCCACTGGCCCAGGCGGCAGGGTGGGCGGAGGCGAGGGGGGCGAGGGCGGCGCGCAGCTCTGCGTCCGCGGGCTCGACGCGCAGCCCGTAGCACTGGCGCAGCGTCTCTGCGTAGCCGGCGAGTGTGGCCGCCCGCGCCTCATTGCCCGTCAGCTGGGCCCCCCGTGCCAGGCTCGCGACGCTGTGGGCGACCAGGTCGGCGAAGTTCGGCAGTCCGAAGGCGCACACCCCCGCGCAGACCTCGACGATCCGGCGCAGAGCCTCACGCAGGTAGGCCTCGGCAGCGGCGCTGTCGCCCCGGCGCAGGGCCAGATAGCCAAGGTTGCGCCGCACGCGGATTGCGGCGTAGATCAGCCCCAACTCCTCGTAAATTGTGAGACTCTCGGTGAGCTGGGCGGCTGCGTCGGCATAGTCATCGCGGAGCAGGGCCAGCAGTCCGAGGCCGTCAAGGCATTCGGCGATCACATCGCGGTGGCCCAGGGCGCGGGCCATAGCGAGGGCCTCACCGTAGCGGGCCGTCGCCGCCTCCGTATCGCCGAGCAGCAACAGCGCCTCGGCCAGATTCGGCAGCCGCTCGACCAGGCGGGCCTGGTGGCCGTGGGCGCGGGCCAGGCTGATCGCCTCCTCGTAGCAGCCGATCGCCTCCGCGAAGCGCGACTGATACGTCAGGGCCATACCGAGGTTGTTGAGCACTGCCGGGTAGATCGTCTGATCGTCCAGGGTGCGCGCCAGGGCGAGGGCCTGCTCGTGCAGGGCCACGGCCCTGGCGTAACTGCCGGGCACGCGCACCAGCAGGCCACGCAGGTTCAGGCAGCGCGTGGCGACCCGGGCATCGCCGATTGCGCTGGCAAGGACCGTGGCGGCCTCCAGCAGCGGGTAGCAGCGTGGGTCGTTCTGCTGCGAGGCAAGGAAGCCGGCGGCGTAGAGCGCGGCGGCACGCACGGCGGGCGGCACGGCGGGCGCGCCGGCCAGCAGCGGGGCCTCCAGGGCCCGCAACTCGCCGAAGTGGCCGCGCACGCGATAGAAGGTCAGCAGGGCCGCCCCGATCCGTGCCGCGCAGGCGCCGTCGCCGCTGGCGAGGGACCAGTCGATCGCCGTGCGCAGGTTCGGCAGCTCCGGCTCCAGGCGCTCGAACCAGGCCAGTTCGCCGGGGCCGCTTAGCTCGGGCTCCGCCTGCTCGGCCAGTTCGGCGAAGTAGGTGGCGTGGCGAAGCCGGCGCTGCTCCAGTTCGCCCCGTTCCTCCAGCCGCTCAAGGGCGAACTCGCGCAGCGTCTCCAGGAGTTGGAGCCGTTCGCCCCGCGGTTGCACCAGGCTGGCGTCAACCAGGCGATTCAGCACCCGAATGAAGGCCGGGCCGTTCTCCTCACCCCAGACGACCGCGGCGGCCTCCACGGTGAATCCACCCACGAAGACACCAAGGCCGGCGAAGAGCGCGCGCTCTGCCGGCTCCAGCAGTTCGTAGCTCCAGGCGATCGCGTCACGCAGCGTGCGCTGGCGGTCCGGCAAATCCCGCGGGCCGTCGGCGAGGGCCGGCAGGCGTGGATCGAGCCGGGCAAGCAACTCGGCGGGGCTGAGCTGGTCGAGGTGGGCGGCGGCAAGTTCGATCGCCAGGGGCAGGCCATCGAGGCGGGCGCAGATCGCGGCGACAACGGGGGCGTTGGCCTCGTCCAGAGCGAAGTTGGGGTTAAGTGCGCGGGCGCGGTCGGCGAGGAGGCAGGCAGCGGGCGCACGAGCGACGGCAACCGGGTCAGGCGACGTGGGGAGGGCGAGCGGGGCGAGGGGGAGGAGTTGCTCCGCGCGCAGGCGTAGGGGCTCGCGGCTGGTGGCGAGCAGACGTAGCCGTGGGCACGCCTCCAACAGGGCAGCGAACAGTGGGGCAGCGTCGAGGACATGCTCACAGTTGTCGAGCACCAGCAGCGCCCGCCGGGCGTGGAGGTGGTCGGCGAGTTGCTCGGCAACGGTGGCGCCGGTGTGGAGGCGCAGGCCGAGCGCGGCGGCGATGGCATTGGGGACAGCGGTGGCGGCGGCCACCGGGGCGAGGGGCACGTAGGTGACGGCGCCGTCGAGGAGTGGCAGCAGATCGGCGGCGGCGTGCTGGGCGAGGCGGGTCTTGCCGATGCCGGGGGCGCCGCAGATCGTGAGCAGGCGGGTACCGCCT
>DAOUBZ010000254.1:0-7415 GCA_034432515.1 Chloroflexaceae bacterium
CGGCTGCGCGCCGCCACTCAGCAGGCTGAGTGTGCGCACGAACCGGCGCCCGTGGCTGGCCGCGCCCAGTGCCAGCACCCAGGGCGCGTTGGCCGGCGCGCCGATACTGGCTGTGTCAGGACCGCCATTGCCGGCGGCGACCGCGGTCAGGATACCGGCCTCAAACGCGCCGAGCAGCGCGAGCGCCTCGGCATCTCTTCCCAGGGGTCGATGGCGAAGCCACTGATCGAAAAGTTGATCACCTCGACCCCGTCGGCGACGGCCTGGTCGATCGCCGCGAGGGTCGCCTCCATCGGGCAGACGCTGCCCGCAGGGGTGCCGCAGGCGTCATAGGCGATCAGCGCGGCATGCGGCGCGACGCCGGCGATCGCTCCGGTGGCGATCCCGGCGACACGGCTCTCGGCCAGCACGTGGCCGGCGAGGGTACCGGCCACGTGGGAGCCGTGGCCGTTGTCGTCGAAGGGGCTGGGCCGACCCGCGGGGTCGGGGGCGGTGGCCGCAGGGAAGCGATAGGCGCCGATCAGTTTGGCATTGCAGGGGAAGGCCGGATCGTAGCTGCGGTCGCCCGGATCACAGACGCCGAAGAAGCGTCCGCGGGGGTTGCGCTGCACGAAGCCGTCGGCGCCGCGCTCGGCGAAGGAGGGCTGGAAGGGATTGATCCCGCCGTCGATCACGCCGGCCACGCTCCCCGCGCCCCGTACCGGCAGGATCGGCCCGCGCAATTCGCCGGCGGGAAGGGCGGCGGCAGCGATGGCCAGGCTGGCCTCGCCGGCCAGGAGCGCCTGTTCGAGCGCCGCGGCGGGGAGTTCCGGCGTATCGGCGATGGTCAGTTCGCCGGCGTAGAGGCCGCCACCCGGCGCCGCGAGGCCGGCAAGGCTGAGCGCGATCGGCTCCGGCTGGCCGGCGATGGCAACACGCAGGCTGGCATCGGTGGGCGGCCCGCTGAGCCCATGGAAGGCCAGCTGCAGGCCGAGACGACGGCTGCGCGTGTCGTAGCTGAGCACGGCCCGCCCACTGGCGGGGAGCGCGGCCTGGACCGGCGCAAGGCTGGCGCTGAAGAGGGCGGGTGCCAGATCAGGCTGGGCCGCGCCGATACGCGCCGGGCCGACATCGCTGGCAAGCTGGCGGAGATCAGCGCGCTGGACGAAGCGCACGCCCGGTAGGGCCGCGAGGCTGGCGGCCTCGGCGGGGCTGAGCACAAGCGCCAGGCCGTTGAGCGCGTAACGAAAGCGAGCCCTGGGCGGCGTTGCGCGACCGAGGGCAGCGCCGAAGCGACCCAGGGCCGCGTCCTGTGCCACCTGGAGGTGGCGCAGGTAGGCCTGGGCCTCCGGCGCATCGCTCGCGAGGCGTGATGTGCCACGGGCGCGGGGGCTGGTGGCGGCGAGGCCGGGCAACCCACCGGTGTAGGCGGCCAGCGGCGGCTCGGCGAGCACCACGATGTAGACCCCAGGGCCAGGTGGCTCGGCCTTCAGTGTTGCGCCGCTTGCCACGGGGTGGAGCGAGGCTACCTGAGTAGCCGTTGGGGCCGCCTGCCCCACTGCGGCCGCAATGGCGAGCACAAGGACCAGGAGCGTGGCGAGCGGAACGTGGCGCTGGTGAAGCATAGACTGGCTGGGCGAGGCGGTGATTGCCGCCTCAAGGGATGCTGTTGGCGAACTCCCTCGTGGCCGTGGCCGGGTGCGCCGGCCTCCGGCCCGCGCACCCGGGTTTGCCAACAGCATCTCAAGGTCGGCGAAGGCCCATCGGACCGCTACCGCCTGGTGAGCAACGGCAGGAAGAGCTGCGGATTGACCAGCACCGTCTCAACGCGCGCGCCGGGGCCATTGTGATGGTGCAGCAGGAGCACCCCGCGCGAGCGGTTGGTCGTATAGTTCGCTCGATTGTAGCTGATCGGGATCGTTCCACCGTCCACATCGGCATAGGCCGGCCCGAGGATGAACTGCGGGCTGGCGCCGAAGCTGACGCCGGGCCTGGTCAGATCGTACCGAAGTTGATCGCTGGTATCGACCAGGCGACCTGTGGCAACGTCGAAACTGAAGACCCGGTAGTAGATCCGGCTCGCCGTGTCACTGAGCCGGAGACTGTCGGCGGTAACGGGCAGGACCAGCACATTGCTGTTGAAGGGGGTCGTATCGGCAGCCGAGGCCGGGACAACGTTGATAAAGTCCTCGACGCTGGCCCGCTGGGTCGCAACATTGTAGAGCACGGTGACGAACACGTCGTTGGGATCGTTGCCGGTGGCGGAGCCAAGGTTGGAGGTAAAGAGCAGATACTCCGCGCCGGCACCGTCGGCGGTGACGCCGGAGCCGTTGGTATCGATGTAGACATCGAACTCAACCAGGTTCGGGCTGGACCAGTCGGCGTGGCTGGCGACGCCGAAGTAGAGCGTCGCGTTGGCGAGCGAGCCGGCGCTCTGCAGGTCGCTGGTGACGCCCAGCGCGGCGAGGTCGGCCATCGCGCTGTCGCCGGTGGCATTCCTGCCGCTGAGTTGCTGGAGCTCGAAGGCGGTGACCAGCGAGAGCAGATCGACGGGCAGGTTGCTCCCCGTGGCCAACTCGGCGCCGCTCAGCGTGAGCTCGGCGCTGCCAGTCGCCGCCTGGCCAAAGGTGAGCAGATCGGGCGTGGCGGCCATCGCTGCAGCGGGCCGTACGGTGGCATAAGTTGCGACGCGCAGATCGGGGGTGGTGGCCGGGACGACCTGGCCGCGGATCGCGCCGGCGGGCAAGGCGGCGGTGGGGATGCTGGCGTAGAGGCCGCCGCTGTAGAGCAGAACCTCGTCGGCGTCGCTCAGTGTGACCGTGCCGGGATAGTCGACGCCCGCAACGTAGGCGCCACTGGCCAGCAGCGTCACCGCGACGGGGCCGTTCTTGCCGGCGGGGCCGCGCTGCAGGCGCGCGCCCGGCTCAGCGATCGTGATGTCCTGGCTGAACCTGATGCTGAAGCTAAGCTGGTTGAGGGCCGGATCGTAGCTGAAGCTGGCGACGCCGCCCTGCGCCGTGGCGACCGGCGGCACCACGTTGTTGCCGCTAAGCAGGGCGCGAAAGCTGGCCGGCAGGGTACTGGCGAGCGTGACGACACCCGCAGCCTCGGCCAGGTAGTGGCGAGGCACCCCGCCCTGGGTGGCCTCGAGCAATGCATCGGGGAGATGGCGCATCAACGCCGGGTCGGCCTCCAGCGTGACATTGATCGTCGCCGTGGCCCCAGCGGGCACATTCACGATTGGCGGGCTCACGCGGTAACTCACCCCGGGAATGGTACTGCCTGGCACAAACGAGGTAGCATAACTCTCGGGACGACTGCCCAGGTTCCTGACGGTCAGCGTTCTGGTGAGCACGGTCGGCGCGCGGAGCGCGAGCGCGCCGAAGGAGAGGCTGACCAGTTCCGGGCGATCGCTGTTGTACACGATCACCTGGCTGGCGGCAGCGCGCGGCACATCGACCCGCCCGGTGCCGACGCGCTGAGGGGCGTGGAGCGGGGGCTGGCCATTGACCGCGCCAAAGAGGTCATTGACGGCGGTATTCATCACCAGGGCCTTGAGCTCGCTGACGCTCCGCTCCGGGTACAGCTCGCGGAGCAGGGCCATCACCCCGGCGATGTGCGGGGTAGCCATCGAAGTGCCGTTGAAGCTGACGCCCGCGCTGCCGGTGCGGTTGGCCGCAGAGAAGATCGTATCGCCCGGTGCGGTGATGTCGGGCTTAAGCACGCTATCGCCGGCGCGGGGGCCACGGGAGGTGAACGATGAGGCCGTATCGACATCTGCCGGCGTGTCGAGGGCAACGGCGGCCGCGAAGCGGTTGCTGAACGTCAGGTTGACCGGGCCGCCGGCGAGGGCGGCCTTCAGTTCCTGGCCCACCTCAAACGATGTGCTGACCGAAGGCACACTGCTGCTGCCGGTGATCGCCAGGTCGAAACGGCCCGCCGTGTCGGCGATGATCACGCCGATCGCGCCGGCGTCGGTCGCGTTGCGCGCGCGGACCACCGAACTGCCGCAGCTCGGCTCCGTCCAGTCGAGCAGCACGATCCGGCCACTGATCTGCGCGGCGGCGCCGGGCGAGAAGGGGCTGCAGCCGGTGTTCTCGCCCGGGATGTAGACCAGGTCGCCGCTGACGTCGCTCGCGCTGGCCCAGCCATAGGCAGCGGAGAAGCCGGCTGGCCGGAGGCCGGCCAGGGCGGCCGGGCGCTCGACGCGAAAGGCGTCCCGGATCGACCGGCGATCGCGCGACGAGGCCACCGAGATGGCGTAGCTGGCGGCCCCGGGGCTACCGGTGATGTAATGGGTATCGCCGGCGTTGCCTGCCGCGGCCACCACGATCACGCCGGCCCTGGCCGCGTTATCGGTCGCAATGATCGTGGCGCTGTTCAACTCGCCGAAGTCCGAGCCGAGCGACAGATTGACCACATCGAGCCGGTCGCTGGTATCGCCATCGCGATTGGGATCGACGGCCCACTCAAGGGCCTGGGCGGTGAGATCGGTGCTCCCGCGGCAGCCGAAGACGCGCAGGGCGTAGAGCTCGGCCAGCGGCGCCGTGCCGGGGCCGATGTAGAGACGGTCGAAGTCGATCGGGGCGTCATAGGGGCCGGCGAAGGTCGTGCGGGCGGTGGTGGTGCCAAAGCCGGCGGCGCTACCGGCGACGTGGGTCCCATGGCCGTTGCAGTCGAGCGGATCGGGGTCGGGCCGGGGCGTATCGTTGGCCGGGTTGCCAGCGTCATAGTCATCACCGGCGAAATCGTAGCCACCCTTGACCTTGACCGCGCTCGGGCCGAAGTAGGCGTCGAAGCCATCGCTGATCACGGTGGGGTCGTTGCGCTCATAGCCATCGCCGGGGCCGCCGAAGTTGACGTGATGGTAATCGATGCCGGTGTCGATAATGCCGATCGTGATCCCCGCGCCGGCGGCCTTATCCGTGCCCTGCCAGATCGCCGGCGCGCCGATCAGCGGCACGCTACTGGTATGGTCGACCACCTCGGGGACCAGCGGATGCACGGCTCTGACCCCGGGCAGGCCCGCGATCGCGGCGAGCTGGCCAGCATCAACCCTGATCGCGATCCCGTTGAGCACGCGCTGGGTCGCGTAGATCACCTGGAGCTGGTGATCGAGGGCCTGGAGCTGCTGCAGCAGCGCGCCCTGGTCGCGCAGGATGCGCGCGTAGTGCGCCTGGCCGGCGGCGCTGGCAGCGAGGCTGGCCTGGCCCTGGGCCTCGGCAGCGGCAACCGCCTCAACCACCGTCGGCGTCGCCAATTCCACCACGACCTTGATCGTGCCATCCGGGCGGAGGAGCCGAGGACGCACCTCGGGGGCGACGGTACTGGCGCGCAGCGCGGCGCGGGCCGCCGCGTGGTGGGCGGCGCTGTCTTCTGCAGGGCCGCCCGGCCGCTGCGCCCGTGTTCCGAGCGGTCCGATCAGCACCCCGACCAGAACCACGACCGTCACCATCAGGGCCAGGCGCTGCTGCATCGCGGCGTGCTCCTCGTTGTGTGTTGAAGGATCACCCAACTCTACTACGGCCTGGCAGGCCTGTCAATGGACGCTTGGGGCAAGCCCCAGACCCCAGGGGGGTGGTGGGTGTGGGGGGCGGGGCCGCCAACACCAACCACCTCGTGGGGCGGCGAAGTCGCCCCGAAACCCGCCGCCGGCGAAGGCGCTGATACCGGACGTGCTATAATCTGGATCAAAGCAGTTCTCAGCGACGGCGAGCCACCCGGTGACACCAGGCGCGGCCTGGCTCCTGACGACTGCTCCAGGCGTCCACCACAAGGCCAGTGCCCATGCCCGCCGTCACCACTGTGCGCGACGTTCTCCGCCTTGCTCTGCCTGCGGGCACCACCGTGGCCGCCGGGACGGCCGGGCTTGGCCGTCAGGTGACCTGGGTGGCCACCTTGCGGGCCACGCTGCCGGCCTTTGCCGAGCTGCGCGGCGGCGAGCTGGCGCTGCTCTCGGTGGAGGCTGCGCGCGCGCTGGAT
This sequence comes from Chloroflexaceae bacterium, assembly GCA_034432515.1. GTDB lineage: Bacteria > Chloroflexota > Chloroflexia > Chloroflexales > Chloroflexaceae > JACAEO01. Next base: position 5,962 of record DAOUBZ010000254.1, read on the forward strand.
TCGCGGCTCACCCTGGCGACGCTGGTGCGCCGCCTCGGTGGCGCCCCGGTGCCGGTGGCGGGGGTGGTGGCACTCGGTGCGATCGGCCCCGAGGATATTGCCGCCGCCGAGGAAGCCCGGCTGCCCCTGCTCAAACTCCCTGACAGCGTCGACCTGCGCGAGGTCGAACGGGAGATCACCCGGCTGATCAGCGACTACGAGGCGCAGTTCGAGCGACGCAGTGCCCAGCTCTACGATCTGCTCACCCAGCGCTCCCTGGCCGGTGAGGGTGTGGCGGGCCTGCTCGACATCCTGGCCGAGCGCACTGGCCAGAGCGTCGCCTGCTTCGCGCCCAACGGCGAGCTACGCGCCCAGCGTGGTCGTGGCTCGGCGCGGGTAGCGCTGCAGGCCCTGCGCCCCGGCGGCCGCGGCGACGCCTCGTTGCTCAACCAGCAGATCTGGGTCGAGCCGATCGGCCCGAGCGACGCGCCCACCGGCTACCTGGCGATCGCTGGCACTAGCCTTGACGATTGGGACCGCGAGGCGGCGCAGCGTGGCGCGGCAGCCCTGGCCCTGGAGCTGGCCAAGGAGCAGGCGGTGCAAGCTGCCGAGGAGCGCCTACGCGGCGACTTCGTCTCGGGCATCCTTGCCGGGCAGCCCGGCGACCTGACCGCCGCGCTGCAGCGCGGCCAGGAGCTCGGCTACAACCTGGCCGCACCGCATGTCGCGCTGATCGCCACCGTTGAGGATGCCGGTCCGGCCGTGCTGGCGCGCCTCAGCGGCACGCTGCAGAACGAGCTTGGCCGCCGCAACCTGGCCGCGCCGATCTCCCGCCGTGAGAGCAGTGTCCTCTGTATACTGCCGGTGCCGGCCAGCACCCGCGTGCGTGAGGTGGTCGAGCAGCTGCGCGAGCGGCTGGCCGCCGAATACCCAAACGTCGTCCTGGCACTTGGCATGCCGGCCGCCGGGCTCAACGAGTGGCGGCGCACGGTGGCTGAGGCCGAGCAGGCGCTGCTGCTGGGGCGCCAACTCTTTGGCACCGGGCGCGTGCTGGCCTTCTCCGACCTCGGGGTCTACCGGCTACTGGTGCGTCTGCGTGAGACCCCCGAGCTCTGGACCTTTTACCGCGAGACGCTGGCGCGCCTGGCCGACTACGACCAGCGCCAGGGCGCCGAGCTGATCAAGACCCTCGAGGCCTACTTCAACCACCTGGGCAACTTGCGGGCCACCTCGGAGGCGCTGCACGTTCATCGCAATACGCTGCTCTACCGGCTGGAACGGATCAAGGAGATCAGCGGCATGGACCTGGACAACGCCGAGGAGCATTTTGCGCTCTGGCTGGCCCTGCGTGCCCACCGCATTCTGTCGACGTTAGATGAGGTGTAGACGCCGCCGGACCGGGGGGGGCGAGGGGCGCCACCGGACCGGGGGGCGAGGGGCTCTCAGGGGTAGGTTTTTTGGCGGATGGCGTCCTG
>DAOUBZ010000255.1:0-8281 GCA_034432515.1 Chloroflexaceae bacterium
TGGCTGCGCCTGCTTGCCATTGAGCAACTCATCCGCGAAGGCCATCTTGACGACTACCGCCCCAACAAGGAAGTGACAGAGTAGAGCTACAAATGACACCAATCAATAACTCCTATCCGGGCACTCCCGATCCTCCCGCGGCCAGCGCAGCGTCTCGGCCAGACGCTTGAGTTGCGGCTCAAGCGCCAGTCCTTCGGCGCGCGCGGCGGCAATAAGGGGCGCCACGTCGAGCGGCGCAGCGCTGGCGTCGAACTCGGTGTAGGCCGCTGCGCCCGTGAAGGCCGCGAGGGTCACGTCAACGACCTCGATCGTCCCCAGGCAGGCCGGTTTGCCGCCGCCGAGCTTGGGCCAGAGCCGCGGTTCGCCCAGCCCCAGGGCGATCAGGATCAAGCCCAGTTCGCCCGGCGTCAGGTTGCTGAAGTCCAGGCGCAGGTCGAAGCGGCTCCCCGCCTCGCAGGCTTCCAGCGGCAGGTTGCCCTTCGCCAGTTGGCCGTGCATGTAGAACTTGCGCCCCCGCGGGGTGCGCCCGTCGAAGTAGGTGTCCATGGCCTCGGGGCGCGGGCGGAAGAGTTGCGGCGTGGGCACGGTGATCATCTTTCCCTGGAGCAGCGGCGCGTCGGCGAAGCGGACTGGGCCCTGGTACCCCAGCGCGCCGAAGATGCGCTGGGCGATGTCGAGATGCGCAGGTGAGCGCCCCGGCAGGAGTTCGCGGTCGATCAAGCGCGCCCGTGTCACCTGAATGCTGGAGCGGCTGATGGCCTCCACGATGCTGCGAATGCAGCCTTTGAGCGAGGTGGCCGGAATGGCCGGAACGCCGCCAGTGCGGAAGTGTCCCTTGACCAGGGGATACTGGCGATCGCCTGGAACCTGTTCCAGAATGCCCGAGGCGATGTGCACCGGCGAGCGGGCGATGATGTACCCGGTGAGCGTGCCGCTGTAGCGATCCGCAGCATAGCGGTGATGGCCGGCCGGCGCTTCAAGGGGGATGTTGCCTTCGGGCAGCGGCACGAAATCGTAGGGTTTGGGCAGGGGCGGCTGCTGCGGGCCGCGATCGCGATAGCTCATTCCGGCGCTCCTTCCGCACTTTCAGGCTCCTCGCGGTACTTCCGATAACGCGCGAACTGGACCGCGCCGTTGGCAGCCCGGTACTCGTAGTGGTCCAGCCGGCAGCGTAACCGGCGCGCCTTCAACTCCTCAGGCGTGCTCAGATGGAGCGCGCTGGCCTCACACATCGCCACGACCTCGGGGTAGATGGCGATCAGGGCCAGTCCCTGGCGCTGCGCGCCAATCGCCTGATCCTCGGCCAGTACCAGCACGTCGTAGGCGCCGTCGTCGCGCCGCTTCCAGCGCACTTCGGCCTCCTCGGCAAAGGCGTGGCCGAAATCTCCGTCGAGCACCACGCTGGCAGGAGTGACGGACGTAACCGGGCGCAGATTGGCGCGCCCGGCCCGGGGGCTCACGTCCCAGAGCAGTGCGCCGCCGAAGCTCCAGCATTGCCCCGTGAAGATGCCGGCAATGAGTTGCCGCAGGGTGTCTGCATCGGCCCGCGACACGCGCCAGAGGTGGCCCTGAAGGTTGCCGTTGCTCATACTAGCCCCAATTCGCGTTTCCAGGCGGCCATACAGGCCCTCCAGATCGCCTCCACCTGCGTATGGCCCTTGGCGCACAAGCGCACCCCCAGGACCTCGTCATCCTCGTAGCTCAGGCCAGACGGCAAGGGGACGCTGTCCTCTGCAGGCAAGTGGTACTCGCGGTAGATGGTCGGGTCGCACAGCGCGCCCAGGCCGGCCAGTTTGCCCGCCGGCGCCACCTCGCGCCCGTCGAGCAGGCGCAGCGCCCCGCTTGCCAGTTCGCAGGTCGGGTAAAAGATGCGCAGGGAGTCGAAGGTCATTTTCACCCGCCCCAGGCCACGCGACTTGCCGAAGCCTATGCCCACGCGCCCCTCGGCCAGGTCGCGCAGGGCCAGGCCCAGCAGGGCCAGTTGCGCCAGGGTCAGGTTCTTGAAGTCAATGCGGGTGGCGAACGCGCCGCCCACCACGGTTTCGTAATTGAAGGGGCCGACCGCGACCGAGCCGTAGATGCGGTCAATCGCCACGCCGTTGCGCTCCTCAATGAGCACCTCGCCGGTGGGATAGGCATCGGCGAAGCGCACCCGCCCGGCCAGGCTGGTGTGGCCGAAGATCTGGCTCACGAACGAGGAGCGGCGGTAGATCACAGCCGTGCGCTCCGGATGATCCTTCAGTTGTTCACGCAGCGCCTCGATATAGTCACCGGAGCTGTAGTCCATGTCGTTGAGACCGTTGTACTCTTTGGAGCGGCCCAGCGGGTTGTCGGCCAGGGGGATGCGCGGCTCATCGGGGGCCAGCGCGCTGCGGGCCCGCTGGCGGCGCTGCTGCTGTTCCTCACTGTCGAGCGAACGGCAGATTCGTTCGGCCTGGGCACGAATAACGCCTTTGAGCGAGGAGCCGGGGATGAAGACCTGCTTGTTCGTCGTGCGGACGAATTCCATATCGGGCAGGGTCGGGTCGGCGCCGCCGCTCTCGCCGGCTTTGATCAGGATCGGCCCGTCAGGCTCGATGATGAACTCGAGACGTCCCTCAAGAAAGGTGGCTTTATGCATCACTGGCCTCCTCCCGCGCCAGGGCGCTCAGTTGCTCGCGGAACGCTTTGAGCCAGGCCGCTTCGTCAATCGCGCCGCTCGCGGGCGCCACGCCCATTGCCTCCAGGGTCCCGGCGTCACAAACCAGACGCAGGACGGAGTCGACGTCGCCCGGTTGCACCTGGTGATGGTCATACACCGGATCGACGAGTTGGACGTAGCCCAGGCCGCGTGAGCGAAAGCCGCCCAGTTGCACGTCGCCGTTTTGCCAGGCCTTCAGCGCCACGAGCACCATGCCCAGTTGCCAGTCGGCGGCATTCTCCAGCGTCAGCGCGAAATGGAAACGAGTGCCAGCGGGCACGACCTCGTAGTCGTAGAGCAGGCTGCCCTCGACGGTTTCGGTATCACGGTTGATCGCCACGCCGTTGCGCACCTCAAAAGTGTCGAACCAGAAGCCTTCGTCCACCTGCGCGTCCTTGAAAAAGATTCTCCCCGCTAGTTCAGGTGAGCCGAAGGTGAGGTCAATCAGCGAGGCGCAACGGCATATTATCTGGCTCAGTTGCTTATCGGAAAGCCTGCGCGCCAGCTCGGCCTGCTTGAATTGGCCGATGCGCCGGGTGCGCTCCTCGATCTGCTGAAAATCCAGCACCGCTCGATAGGGGGCCATCTGGCGAACATGTGCATCAATCGTCGCCGCGTCGTCACCGACTCGCTCAAGCTTGCGGAGCAAGTCGTCAAGCTGGGGCAGTTCAACCGCCTCGGGCGCGGGAATCACCGTCCGTATCAGCGCCTCCAGGCGGGCCCGGAAGGCGCCCTTGAGCGAAGCGCCGGGGATGAAGGGCCGGTTCCGTCCATCACGCAATACCGGCAGATCATTGCCCACGACATCACTGGCACGCCCCGCGCCGATGCGCAGGGCCGTCTGGGCGACCAGCGTACCGGTTACCCGCAGGCGGTTGCGCAGGGTGTCGAAGGTCGCATACTGGTCAGGCGGTAGCTGAGGCATTGAGCAACTCCTTTAGCGTCGCGAAGTCGGCGCTATCGATCCGCCGGGCAGTGTAAAAGGCGCGGTTGAGGTAGCCCAGGTAGAGTTGCATCAGGCGCACGGTGGCCCGCTCACGCAGCCCCTTGGCCTGGTCGGGGTAACGTCGGGCGACCTCGGCGATCACGGCGTCGGTCCACTGGTTCAATGGCCCGTGTAGGTTGTCAATCACCCGGTGGCCGAAACCTTTGCGGTCAACGCTCCAGGCCCGGCTGTTGCGGGCAATCTGGTAGCGGATGAAATTGATCACCACCTCTACCGAACGAGACTCAACCGCGACGCTCAGCAGGTTCCGCAACTGGCTGACCTCCATATCACGGTTGCTGGCCAGGAGCAATACTGCCTCGCTGGCGCGACGCACCACATCATTGAGCTGATGCACAATCGCCTGCTCCAGCAGCAGGTCGAGTCGGAGTTGTAGGGTATCGTCACTCATGCAGCGGCGCCTTTCTATCTGTCGAACTGGTCAATCAGGTGAAACGTGTCGATGATCCGCACCTGACCGAAGCCTTCTTGCCGTCGCTCGCCAATGCCTTCGAGTTGGAGCCGCTCAAGCTCGGAGCATGCCGCTGCGGTAAGCGGTTCTTCGGCCTGAAAAAGGTAGAGGCTGCCCATACCGACCGCGAGGGAGGTGGCTTTGGGCCGTTGCCAGAGGGTCGCCCACCCGCCGATGGTGAGGTTTCGCGTGAATGCGCGCAGGAGCGTGACCTTGATACCGGTCAGTTCTTCGATCATTGCCGCCGAAAGCTCCTGGGTAGGCAACCAGCCCTCCCGGTAGAGGATGGCATCGGCGAGGAGGTTGACGGTGAAGATGGTACGCGGCTGGATGTCCCAGGCGTTTCCACCAAGCTCGCAGTAGAACGCAGCCTGCCGCTGGAAGCGGCTGGTCAGTCGCTCGACGCGCTCGATGAGCGGAGGTTCCTCGGGAACACGCTCCGGTAGCCACGGTTCAACCGTCACCGCGCCCAACCCGGTGCTCTGGCGGCCGCCGACATAACGAAGGTGAGGCAGCAGACCGGCCAACCGGGCGGCATCGGCGGCATCCACGCTGAAGCTTCCCAGGAACCGGCTCGCCTCGATGGTGTCGGTCCTGGGGTCATAGTTGGCCTCGGACAGCACCAGCGGCGAGTAGAGCCGCTGGTCCTCGGCCGTGCCGCGTCGCCGGTTGATCGCGACGCGCGACAAGACCCGTTGAGCGACCTGGCGCTCCTGCGGGCCCCACGGGGTAAGGGTATAGAAACGCCACGAGGGCAGTTCCCAGGCCCGGCCATCGTCATCGGTGGGAAGGTAGATCAGGGCGGGTGGACACTGGCGCTCCCAGCAGACTCGGGCGACAAGCGCATCAACAACCGGCGCTTTCGACTGACCCTTGGGCTGGAGCGCAGTGAGCGACAGCGGGCGCACCCAGGCATCGCCGTCCTGCATTGGATAGGCATTATGGCAACGGATCCGTCGCAGGAAGTCCTCGTCGAAGGCACCCGTCTCCGCCAGATGGCGTCCCAGGGCGCCAAACAGGGCCGTGCCGGGCACGTAGGGCAGGCTCTCGCGGAACTGCACGCCGGGTTTGCGCTCGGCAAAGGCCAGCGGTGAACGCGCGGTGATTCGGACGGCTACCTGCTGGCGATCACGTATGGCTGCACTCATGATTGTGGCTCGTGGAGGTTGCGCAGGGCTGTCGCCAACTCCGAGGGAGCGATCGGCTCCGCGTTCCAATGGACCTGCGCCGACAGGCTGCACCATCCCAATCCTCGCGATTTGGCCCCGCCCCAGCGGTCGGTCAGTTGGATTGCGGCCCAGAGCAGCGCCACCTGCGTGAGATTGTCGAGTGTGCCGGTGATAGCCTCTTCCGACCGAAAGACCAGACCTTCGCGCGTAACCTCCTGGAGTACCAGGCGCTGATCTTCGGCGGCACCACGCCGCCGGTTCAGGGTCACCGACGGACGGATGCGCGTCACCTGGGGGAGGCGCGCCTCGCGCGGCGTGAGATCGGCACAGAGATCGGCGAAGCGCAGCGGAGAAACTAGCTGCGGGCTACCGAAGACCGCGCGGATAAGCGTCGGCTGCTCATCACGCGGAGCGTCCTCGAAGGGCGTGGGGATATCCTGGCCCAGACTGCGCAGCAGTTGCTCGGCGGCGAAACGCAACTTGCCTTTCACCTGCGAGCCTGGAATGATCGGCCGCCCCATCCCATCGCGGACGATGGCTTTGTCGGCCAGGGCACCCGCACTGCCGGCCGCGCCGACGCTCAGGGCGCTCCGGGCCTCGATCGCGAGCGCAATGCGAAGCTCAGGCATTCTCTACCTCCTCAGGCGAGCCTACACCAGCCGACTCGACCAGGTCGTAGATCTCGGTCACATCGGGCCAGATGCTTTCCCAACCGCGAGACGTGCGCAGCCACGGCGGCGCGCCGGAGCGCACGCCCGGCGATGTGCCCAGGCCCCGCCAGGGCGCCTCCACGTGCTGCAGCAACGCGCCCGCGTAACGCGACAAGCGGGAGCGGGTGGCCAGATACTCGATTGAACTGACCAGAACGCCGCTCTCTTCGGCGCTGTCGAGAACGCCACGCAAGCGGTAGAGTTGCGAGCGCGGGAACTCTGCCCGCCGCAAGGCGCGTGTGGTACGGAGCAGGCCCTCCAGTTCGTGCCACGTGTACGGACGGGCGGTACGGCGGTACATGGTTCCGTCGGACGCATCATCGTCGCCCAGGGCCTGCTTACGGAAGGTCTTGACACGATCGGTAATCATCGTAATTGATTTCAGGACCATAAAGTCGACCGCGCCACCAGTGTCCATCCCGGCCCGTGCGCGCGCCCGAGCGAGATCCTTTGCGCTCTTGAGCAACTGTTCGGCCAGGTTGTGCATGAAGAACACTGGCGTATTCTCCTGGGCAATCACCACCCCGGCGGAGAGGCCCACAATCGGCGTGTACCTCTCGTGACCACCGCTAGTTGTGCCGGCGTAACGATCCTGCAGTTCACGCAGTTGGGTTTTGCCAAGCGAGCGTTCAAAGCCCAGGCCGATTTCCAGCGCAATATCGAGCGCCTTGCTACCCGGCACCAGCAGGAGCAGATCATCGCCGCCGATGGTCAGTATCTCGAAGGGATGCACCAGTTCGGGCGCGCCCTGCTCATTTACGATGCGGGCAGGGCGCAGGTGTCTGGCAAGCGCCGTGAAGACAGCCTCGAGCGCCGCCCTGGTCAATGCGCTGGCGCGTGCAGCATACTCCTGGGGTGTCCCGGCCGTACCGATGTAGCGCGCAACATTGTTTCCATCGGCATAGATCAGGCCGATGTAGCGACCGGGGCGCGATGCCTGGCCGATCTCCCCGACATCCTGGGCCGGTTGAACGTCTTCGTTCTGACACGCTACGGCATATGGCGATCCGGCGACGTAACGGAGGAAGCGCGCTTCCCACGGCTCGGGCGGAGGCTCGGGACGCCATATGAACCTATCGGTGAACCATCGCTGTGGCTGCCTGCTACGCTTCAACGTTCGCCCAAGAAACGCCTTGCGCGCCGACGCCTCACTCAACAGCGGCTGATCCGGCAGATCTGGCGCCGCGACGACCGCGGGACGCACATCGCTCGTCGTACACTTGTGGGCCCAGGCTGGCATTTCGTAGCGGGGCGGATGGCGAAACTCATCTTCAGAAGTACTGTGACACGATCCCGGCCTCTGCGACGCCGTCTCCTCGCGTCGCCGGTAGAAGAGCGTAGTGAGCACCGTCACCAACTCGCCGAAGGTCTTGCGGTTGAAGAAGCGCCTCCGCAACGCCTCGTCACTTGTGTCCTGGGCAGTGGTTCCCTCCGGAGGATAGTAGTATTCGAGCAGGGCGGCCCGTTTGCGCTCGTCCTGGCAATCCGCGAGGAAGCGTTCGACCCAGTACGGTTCGCCCCGGCGCCCATTGGGGTAGAGCCGCCCGTAGCGCAACTCCAGCAGGTTGAAACTGGCGGCCACCGCCACGCTGTTGGCGGTGCGGGTCTGGGTCGTGTATTCACGTTCGACGGCGGTCGCCAGCGTGGGCGCCAGTTCTGCCGGAGCGAAGGCCAGGAACGAGCCGCCGCCGGCATAGATGATGGCAGGGTGGAGCGTATCAGCGGGGGGCGCAACGGGCAGATATTTGCGCCAGATCCGGTTGACGCCCTGCTCGCCTACCCAGTCCAGCAGGGCGCTGGCCCCCCGGATCTCCGGCAGCTTCGGGGCCTCGAAGACGTAGCCCTTGATCTTTGTCGCTCCGCCGTAGACCAGGCCGATCGGCCGGCGGGCCAGCGGGTCGGCGTCAATGCGCCGCTGGATCTCCAGTAGTTTGGCGAGCGGGCACGCCTCGGGCATAGCCAGCACCTCCCGCACCAGGTCGAGGAGCGTCGGCGGCGGCGCGTCTGGATGGGCCAGGCATGCGGCAATCTGTGGCGCAAAGTCGTAAGGTTCCGTCATGGTAGCGTTAACCTCTTATCCTGCGTCAGAAGAGCCGCTCAAACGCTCTTCCCACACTGTTGTCGCGTCATATTGTTCAAGAACGCGCCAGAGGCGCCGGCCTGACACCTCCACACCTCCACACCCTCACCCCAATCACACCTGCGCCACCTCCACCCGGCCATGCCCGAACACGCAGGCCTTGCCGACATGGAGCACATGAGCGG
>DAOUBZ010000256.1:0-2022 GCA_034432515.1 Chloroflexaceae bacterium
CATTACGAGATCCACGCCATCAAGTACGCCGAGGGCGAGCGCAGCGCGCGCGAGTGCTTCCTGCTGCCGATCGACCCACACGAGGGGCCGATGCCGATCGACTACTTCGTCTGGCTGATCCGGGGCGCGGGGCGCACGGTGCTGCTGGACACCGGCTTCACCGAGGCCCGCGCCCGGGCACGCAGGCGCAATTTCCTGCGCTGCCTCTCGGAGGGGCTTGCCTCGCTGGGCGTGAGCGCCGACGAGGTCGGGACGGTCATCCTCAGCCACCTGCACTACGACCATGCCGGGAACCTGGACCTTTTCCGGAACGCCGAGTTCGTCGTGCAGGACGAGGAGGTGCATTTCGCCACCGGCCGCTACATGCGCCACCGCGCGGCCCGGCAGGCGTTCGAGCCGGAGGACGTGGCGGCGCTGATCCACGCCAACTATGCCGGCCGCGTGCGCTTCATCGACGGCGACGACGAGCTGTTCCCCGGAATCTGCGTGCATCTCGTGGGCGGGCACAGCCGGGGGCTGCAGGCGGTCTCGGTCGCGACGCGGCGGGGGCTGGTGGTGCTGGCCTCGGACGCGGCGCATTACTATGCCAACATCACGAGGGGAAACCCGTTTCCGATCGTCGCCGACGTGCCCGAGAACTGCGAGAGCCACGAGCGCCTGTTCCGACTGGCAGGCAGCCTCGACCGGCTGATCCCCGGCCATGACCCGCGAGTGATGGAGCTCTATCCGCCGCACCCGAAGGACCCGCTGATCGTGAACCTGACGATGGAGCCGAGCGAGCACGTGCGATGAACCTGTCGCTCGGCCTCGCCCAGCTGGCGCGGCGGGCGCCCGGCAACCCGGCGGTGCTGTGGGACGGGGGCGAGCTTTCCTATGCGGCCTTCGAGGACCAGGTGGCCAGCATCGCGGGCGCGCTGCGCGACCGCCACGGGCTGAAGCCGGGCGCCGGTGTCGGCATGGCGATGGAGAACGCGCCCGAGTTCCTGCCGGTGCTCTACGGCATCTGGCGGGCGGGGATGGCGGCGGTGCCGATCAACGCCAAGCTGCACCCGCGCGAGATGGCGTGGATCCTAGAGAACGCCGGGGCGCCGCTGTGCATTGCCACGCCGAAGATCGCGGACGCGCTGGGTGGCGCGGCCGGAGTGCCGCCCATGGTGGCAACGGGCAGCCGGGATTATGCCGCGCTGCTGGCGGGCGACCGGGTCGAGCGGGCAGACACCCGGCCCGACGACCCCGCCTGGATCTTCTACACCTCGGGCACCACCGGGCGGCCGAAGGGGGCGGTGCTGACGCACCGGAACCTCACGGCGATGTCGCTGATCTACCTCGCGGACGTAGACCGCGTGGGGCCGGGCGACGTGCGGCTGCACGCGGCGCCGATGAGCCACGGCTCGGGGCTCTACGCGCTCCCCTTCGTGATGGCGGGGGCGGCGAACCTGGTGCATCCGGGCTTCGAGCCCGAGCGGGTGTTCGCGGCGCTGGCCCGCCACGCGCAGGTCTCGTTCTTTGCCGCGCCGACCATGGTGATGCGGCTCGTGAACCACCCCAAGGCCGGCGAGGCGGACCTGCGGGGGCTCAAGACGCTCTGCTATGGCGGCGCGCCGATGTATCTCGCCGACCTCAAGCGGGCACTCGAGCTGTTCGGGCCGCGGCTCTACCAGCTCTACGGGCAGGGCGAGTGCCCGATGACCATCACCCATGTCACCAAGGCGATGCACGCGGATCCCGCGCTGCCGCGGCGCGACGAGGTGCTGGCCAGCGCCGGCTTCCCGCGCACGGCGACCGAGGTGGCGGTCATCGGCGAGGACTGGGCGCCGCTGCCCGACGGCGAGCCGGGCGAGATCGCCGTGCGCAGCGACTGCGTGATGGCCGGCTATCTGGGCGACCCGCAGGCCACGGCGGCGGCCCTGCGCGACGGCTGGCTCAGGACCGGCGACGTGGGCGTGATGGACCCGACGGGGTTCCTGACGCTGAAGGACCGCTCGAAGGACCTGATCATCTCGGGCGGCGCCAACATCTACC
>DAOUBZ010000257.1:0-2253 GCA_034432515.1 Chloroflexaceae bacterium
AAAAGGAGTCCCCTATGGAACTTGAATCCTTCTTTCCCTCCCCTCACATCGCCCTCAGAGAGCCGCCCAAAGGCGAGTACAAAGTCGGCGCGAAGCCGGTGGTCATCTATTGCATGACGTACTATTCGGGCGATAGCTCGGCTTTCTCCAAAGACAGGTGGGAAATCGTCTCTATCTTCGACCGTGAGGGAAACCCGTTAAAGCCTGTCTTTGAGAGAGAAACCTGGACCGAAATTGCTCCCGGCCTCACTACCGGCGACCCGGGTTACAACACTGGTTCACGTAGTTTACAGAGTATCTGTAATCAGGCCATCGCCATCTCACGGGAAGCCTGCCCGCTGCGGGTGATTTTCAAGAGCATCAGCGAATACAACGACTATGACGACTGGGAAGCCCGCACGGCCAGTTCAAGGGTCATCAAGACGGTGTTTGTGGCGGCAGAGAACGAATGACTCAGCATCTCATGCTCCTGCCCACGCTGAACTGCCCGGCGCGCTGCGGCTATTGCTTCGGGCCGCATCAGGGCAGCCCGCGCATGAGCCGTGCGACGCTCGAAGCCGTGGCGCACTGGCTGCAGACGGTGGATGGGAGCAACGAAGTCGAAATTACCTTTCACGGCGGCGAGCCGCTCCTGGCAGGGCGCGCCTTCTACGAGACCGCCCTACCCCTGCTGCGCGCCGCGCTTGCCCCGCGCCAGGTGCATTTTGCCCTCCAGAGCAACCTGTGGCTGCTGAACGATGACCTGTGCCGCCTGTTTCGCGAGTATGGCGTCTCGCTCGGCACCAGCCTGGACGGGCCAGAGGAGATCAACGACGCTCAGCGCGGGGCGGGATACTTTGCGCGTACGATGGAGGGCATCCGCCGCGCCCGCCAGCACGGACTGAACGTGGGCGTCATCTGCACCTTCACCCGTCAATCGGCGGAACGGGCGGATCAAGTCTTCGACTTCTTCCTGCGCCAGGGGCTGGGATTCAGCCTCCATGCCGCGCTGCCCGCCCTGGGTCAGGAACGAGACGGGTGGAGCCTCCCGCCCGAAGCCGCCGCGCCGCTCTTCGTCCGCCTCTTCGACCGTTACGTCGAGAACGTCGAACGCCTCCGCATCAGCACCTTCGACGCCGTCTGCCGCAGTCTCTCGGCAGGGCAGGGCGGCATCTGCACCTTCACCGACTGCCTGGGCAACTACCTGGCAGTGGGCCCCGAAGGCTGGATTACCCCCTGTCAGCGGCTGGCGGGATTCCCCGAATGGCGGCTGGGGAACGTGCACGACAGCCCGACCTGGGACGACCTGGCGCGCGCCCCTGCCTGGCGCATCCTGGCCGAACGGGAGGCGCGCATCGCCGAAGCATGCGGCGACTGCCCGCACCTGGCCATCTGCCGCGGCGGCTGCCCGTACAATGCCCTGGCGCGCGGCGGCGGACGATTCGCCGACCTGCGCGACCCGTATTGCCCCGCCTATCGGCAGCTCTTCGACCACGTCGGCGGGCGGGCGATGGCGGAGGTCTTTTCGGAGGAGAACCTGGCAGCGGTGGTAGAACGCGGACCCAACCCGCACGGCCTGCTCCAGCGCGGACGGGTGCTGCGCCTGCTGCGCGGCGGCCCGCATCCGCAGCAGGTGGCGGCTCAGGCGCGGCGCACGCTGGCGGCGATTGCGCTGGGGATGAGCGCTTCGGCGGAAGAAGCGGTGGAACGGCTGGAGAGGCTCGGCGTCGTCAGCGACCGCGCCGTGGCGCTGGGGAGCGTGCGCGCCCTGGAACGCGCCTTGCGCACTCCGCCCGACCGCCTGCTGAACGCCTACCTGCACGTCACTTACGCCTGCAACCTGACCTGCGCCCACTGCTACGCCGAAGCCGCCCCGACCCGCCGCGAGGCGATGCTCGTGGAGGACGTCCTGCGCCTGACGGAGGAAGCCGCCGCGCTCGGCTTTGCCAAAGTCGTCATCACGGGCGGCGAGCCGCTTCTGCACCCGCAGCGCGACGCCCTGTTGGACGGTCTGGCCGACCTGCGCGCCCGCATCTGCCCAACGCAGATCGTCCTGCGCACCAACCTGACCCTGCCGCTGAGCGACGCCCTGCTGGACCGCCTGCGCCGCGCCGCCGACCCGATCGTAGTCAGCCTGGACGGGGACGAAGCCACTCACGACGCCCGCCGCGGCCGCGGCGCCTACGCCCGCACGCTCGCCAACCTGCGCCGCCTGTGCGCCGAAGGGAGCGTCAGCGTGGTGATCGCGGCGACACTGACCGCCGAACAGGTGAG
>DAOUBZ010000258.1:0-3815 GCA_034432515.1 Chloroflexaceae bacterium
AGGAGGCGACTCCAGTGCCTCCTCGCGTCCTCGCCTCCTCCCCTCCTCGCCGCATGCCCAGGGCAGACTGTCAAGCTTTTCAAAAGACTCCCCATCGGTGAGGGCCACCCTGCCATGAAGAAACGACCTCCCATTCTTGCCCTGCTCGCCCTCACGGCCCTGGCTACTGCTCTGGCAACGGCGCCCATCATGGCCCGGCCTGCGCCGCCCACCCCGCAGGTCGCCGCCCTGGCCGAGGGCGACGACGCACGGCTGCGCCTGGAATGGCCCGGCGGCGCGCTCGCCACCACGGCCCCGCCCGAAATGACAACCGTCGCGCTGCTCCTGCCCGCCGAGGGCGACGCGGCCCCCCGGATCACGACGCTGCGTCAGCTTCCCTGGAGCGGCGATCTGCCCGCGCCTGCCACCCTGCCCGAACGTGAACACCCGGACGGCACCAGCTATCCGCCGCTGGCCGGCTTCGCGCCCGCGCCCGCCCCTGCTGCCCCGATCAGCCTGCTGCGCGAGGGCCTGCTGCGCGGCCAGCGGGTCGGCGTCTACGCTCTGAGTCCGGTCTATGTTGCACAGGGGACAGCGTTTCGGGTCGAATTGGCCGAGGCGCTTGTGCCGGGGGCACGGCCCATCGACACGGTGGACCTCGCGCGCCTCGCGGCGCGCCCCTTCGTCACTGACGCCCCGCCCCCCGACCCGCTCGCCGCCGGTCCGGCCTGGAGGGTGACGGTGAGCGAGCCGGGCATCCAGGAACTCGGCGCGGCGGAACTGGCCGCTGTCGGGCTCGATCTGGCCCGCATCGACCCGGCCAACCTGCGCCTGCGCCAGCAGGGCCGCAGTGTTCCCCTGGAACTGCTGCGCGACGGGGCCGGCGCCCTGCGCTTCTATGCCGAACCGGGCGACCGCTGGAACGCTACCACGACCTACTGGCTGACGGTGGACCAGGGGAGCGGCACCGCCATGGCCAGCCGCGACGCCACCGCCACGGACGCACCGGTGCTCACCACCGCCCTGGAGCGGGGCACCTGGCGCTCCAACCGCGTTCTCGAGACCCGCCTGCCGGGTCCGGACGGCGATCGCTTCTTCAGCGCCGATCTGCGGGTCATCCCGCCCCCTGAGCGCCCGGATAGTGTCGTTGCCACGATCAGCCCCGGCCTGCCGCCCGCCGGCCCACCCCGTCTCACCCTGCAGGGCGAGACGCTGCGTTCCGGCCGCTATACCCTCTGCGTACGAGCAGGAGCCCTGCCGACCACCCCCGGGTACAGCCCCTGCGTCGACGGCGCGGAGCCGGAGCGCGCCGCCAGTTGGAGTGGCCAGGGGCCCTGGTCGGCGGAGGTGAGCCTGCCCAGCTTCGCCAGCGAGGTGACCGTCGCGTTGCTCCCCACGCCCGGGGCCGACCAGGTGCACCTGGACGGGGTCGCCTGGGAACTGCCCGTGAGCCTGGAGCTTGGCGGCAGGGGCGCGCGGCTGATCGGGCGCGCGGAGCGCTTCGCCTACCGGCTGGGTGGCCTGCCACCCAATGCAGCACTCTACGACGTGACCGACCCGCTCCAGCCGGTGCGCTTGCGCTTCACCGGCAATACCTTTGCCGACGAGGCGCCCGCAGCGCGGGCCTATCTGGCGACGGGCCCGGGCACGCTCCACCGCCCGCCGATCGCACGGCACACGCCGGTGGACCTCAGCCGCCCGCTGAATGCCCAGGCACTGTACATTGCCCCGGCGGAGTTCCTGAACGCCCTGGAGCCGCTGCTCGCCCACCGGCGCGACCAGGGGCTGGCCACCACGGCGGTGGCCGTCGAGGCGATCTACGACGCCTGGAGCGGCGGGCAGGTTAGCCCCGAGGCAATCCGCAGCTTCCTGCGCTACGCCGCCGCAACCTGGGCGGTCGCGCCCACGGCGGTGATCCTCGTGGGTGATGGCAGTTCCGACCCGCGCAACTACCTGGGGCGCAACAACCGCACCTGGGTACCCCCCTACCTGGCAACGGTTGACCCGTGGCTCGGCGAGACAGCATGCGAGAGTTGCTACGCCCGTCTCGATGGCGCTGACCCACGGGCGGATGCGCTGCCCGATGTGTGGCTGGGGCGCCTGCCGGCGAAGAGCGTCGAGGAGACGGCCGCGCTAGTGGCGAAGATCCTGGGCTATGAGCGGGACCGCTCGCTGGGAGCCTGGCGCGCCAGGATCGCCTACATTGCCGACAATACCGATATTGGCGGCAACTTCGCCGCAGCGGCCGAGGAGAGCATCCGGCTGCAACCAGCGCGGGCGCGGATCGCCCGCAGCTATTACGACCCCGAGGCGCTGGCCGGCGACCCGTGGCGTGAGCGCGACCCGTTGCTGGCGCAGGCCCGCACGATGATCGCCTTCGACACCGGGGCGGCGTTCGTCCACTACCTGGGGCACGGGCTCCAGTTCCAGTGGGCCTACACCGGGCCGCCACTGCAGGCCGACGCGCCGCGGGACCGGCAGTACCTCCTGGGGCTGTTCGAGGTGGACGACCTGCGCAATGGCGGCCGCCTCCCGGTCGTGCTGGCGATGACCTGTCTGACCGGGGCGTTCCAGATCCCGGCTTTCGTGGGCACCTCGATCGATGAACGGCTGGTGGTGCGCGCCGGCGGCGGCGCGATCGCCAGCTGGAGCCCGACCGGTCTGGGGGTACTCTATGGCCATGACGCGCTGCAGCGCGGCTTTTACCGGGCACTGTGGGCACAAGCCCGCCCGGCGCCGCTGGGCGCGCTGACCCTGGCCGGCTACCTGGAGCTGTTCAGCGCCTCACCCTGCTGCCAGGAGACGATCAGCACCTACGCGCTGCTCGGTGATCCGCTGACCACGCCACGGGTCGACCTGGACGCGCGGAGCCTGAGCCTGCCGTTGATCGGGCGGTGAGTGGTTCGTGTCACGGATTGGTGGGAGTTGGGAAGACGGGCTGTTCAGCGGTGGCGATGACCTGGTCCTCGCGGACCCAGCCCACCACCCGCGTCTCGCCGCTGCGCACAAAGGCCTGATAGTAGCCATCTAACTTATCGAAGGGCACAATGCGCATCGCCTGATCGGCGCGCAGCAGGACCCTGGCATCGTCGCGGGGAGCGGCGCGCACCACCGCCCCGGTGGGCAGGGCGCGCAGCACCGGGTAATCGGGTGGCAGCAGGGCCGCGCCATCGTTCGGGTCACGCTGGCGCAGGTAGGCCAGCACCCCGTCGGCGATCGCGCGGGCCACGCGCTCGGGCTGGTCGAAGAGCACCGCCCGATCGGCAGCACTGGTCATAAAGCCCATCTCGACGATGATCGCCGGGGTGGTCCGGGCCACCGCGTGCTCATTGCGGCGGAAGTTGAAGGCGTAGTAGCCCTTCATGTTGAACGTGACGCCACCAGCGTCCTCGGGTAGGCCGGTGGCCGGGCCGTAGGCAGCGGCAACGGCGGCCATCAGCGCCCGTGAGGCGGCCGAGGCCCGCCAGGGGGTAGCGAGCTTCCAGCCACGGGCGGCAGGGCTGGCCGAGCCATCGGCATGGATGGCGAGAAAGGCGTCCGCGTCATAGCCCGGGGGCACGGTGGCTGGCAGCACGTCGACGAGCACGCCCTGCGCCTCCAGCAGCGGCTTGATGCGGTTGACGATCGCCAGGTTGAGTTCGGCTTCCGTGACGCCGCCCCAGCGTGCGCCGGTGGAACTGCGCAGCCGGGCCAACTCCTCGGGCAGTTCGTCGGCGCGCAGGTGGCCCACCTGCAGCCCGACCCGCGGCGGTGTACCAGCCGGTCGAGGGGTCGGCGTGGCCACAGGCGTAGGCGAGCCCGCGGCGGGCGGCGGCACGGGCACCGGCGTGGCCGGC
>DAOUBZ010000259.1:0-4493 GCA_034432515.1 Chloroflexaceae bacterium
GCGGCTGCGCCGCCAGAACCACCAAACAAACTGGGGTTCGGGGCTTGCCCCGCCCTGGTTTGCGCGTTAGCGCATAAGCTGGTACCCTGCACACCATGGACGAGCGCATCCTCGAGTTTGTTGCCGCGCTGCGCGCCGTGGGCCTGCGCATCAGCATCGCCGAGAGCCTCGACGCGCTGCGCGCCGTCGAGCAAACCGGGATCGCCGAATCGGCGCTGCTGCGCGCGGCACTCAGGGCCACTCTGGTCAAGACCCACAGCGACCTGCCTAGCTTCGAGCGGCTCTTTCCGCTCTACTTCGGCGGCAGCGGCGTCGCCTTCGTGCAGCCAGGCGACGAAGCTGCGCTCAGCCCGGCGGAGCAGGGACTGTTGGACCAGGCGCTGCAGGCTGCGCTGGCGCAGGCGCCGTCACCCGCGTTGGCCCGCATCTTCACGGCGATCGTCAGCGGGCAGCCGCTGCAGGCCGACCAGCTCGCCACGCTGCTGGCCCGCCTGGGGCCACCGCCAACCAGCAGCCCGATCTTCCAGCCCTGGATGGCCCGGCGCGCCCTGCGCGAGCTGCAGTTCGAACAACTGGAGGTGCTGCTACACGCGCTGCTGGAGCAGTTGCGGGCGGCGGGCCTGCGCGGCGAGGCTCTGGCGGCGCTCGAGGAGCGCATCCGGCTGAACCAGGCAGCCCAGGCCGAGCAGATCGGGCGGGCAGTCGGTCTGCAGATGCAGCGCCAGGCCGCCACCACGCGTGAGCATACCGATCCGCGCGATACGCTACTCGATCGGCCCTTTCACCTGCTCGACGCCGGGGAGAGCGAGGCGCTGCGTGGTGAGGTGGCCCGCCTGGCCGCCCAGTTGCGCACCCAGGCCGCCCTGCGCCGCCGCCGCGCCCGCAGCGGGGCGCTCGACCCGCGAAGCACGCTGCGCGCCAGCCTGCGCTACGGCGGCATCCCCATCGAGTTGCGCCGCCGCCGCCGCCGGCTCACCCCACGCCTGGTCGTACTCTGCGACCTGAGCAGCTCGATGCGCGCAGTGGCCAGCTTTATGCTGCTGCTGGTCTATGCCCTGCACGACCAGATGCGACGCACACGCTCCTTCGCCTACATCGACGAGCTCTACGACATCAGCGCCGACTTTCAGGACGCCCGCCCGGCGGTCGCGGTCACTGCCGTGCTCGGGCGGATCAGCGCCGACTATGCGCGCACCAACATGGGCATCGTGCTCGATCAGTTTGTGCGCAGCCAGCTCAGCCGGGTCGACCGGCGCACCACCGTGCTCATCCTGGGCGACGGGCGCAACAATCGTACCGACCCCGGTCTGGCCGAGCTCAAACAGATCAGGGCCTGCGCCCGCCGGCTGATCTGGTTCACCCCGGAGTCGCCGCGCGACTGGGGCATCGGCGACTCCGACATGCTGGCCTATGCGCCGTTCTGCGACTCGGTGCACGTGGTGCGCAACCTGCGGCAGCTCGCCGCGGCGGTCGAGCGCCTGGTGCTGCAACTCAGCTGAGGGCGCCCGCATCAGCGCAGCGGTCCCTGCGCCAGCCAGTCGCCGCCGTCCACGCGGCGCATCCGCCCCTGCCTGATCAGCCGCAGCGCCCGCTGGGCAGCAACATAGACCCAGGCCCGTCGCGTACCGTTGGCAGTGGCGACCTCCAGGGCGACCCGCTCATAGAGGTTAGTTGCCCGCCCGGGGACGAAGCCCTCCAGGTGGTCGAGCGCAACCAGGATGGCCTGGTAGCGCGGCGGGTCCACGGCGATCAGGTCGCCACGGACGGCCTCGCTGACGTTCACCAGATCAGCAGCGGTGGTGAGAAAGGGGAACGGGCCGGGGCTGAAGAGCGCCGCGCCAGCGAGTAGCGCGGCAGTCTCCTCACAGGTTGCGCCGGCCAGGTAGCGCTGATAGTTGACGCCACGAGGACGGAGTGTGCCATAGACGAAGAAGGGCAGTTGCATGGCAGGAATCATACCAGAGTTCGAGTAAAGCGTTGCCCATGGAGCTGGCCCTGCTCCGCATAGCAATGCGCAAGGTGGTACTTGTCGCCTGGGAGGCCCAGACCGGCAATCTCCAGTCGCCTCAGCCGAACCCAATCCGCCCGACGAGCAGGCAGTGGTCGCTGCCCCGATTGGCGCAGTCGGTATGGAGCGCGACAGGGCGCGCCTGCTCGTTGGTAAAAACATAGTCAATACGGATCAGGCCGAACGGCAGCTCGACGAAGCCTGGCCGCCACGAGGCGCCGAAGCCGCTCCCGGCCACGCGATGGGCGTCCTGCAGGCCCCTGGCGAGCTCGCGATAGGCCGGCTCGCGCTCCGTTACGTTCATATCGCCGGCGACGATCAGCGGCTCACCGGGGCGACGCAGCGCGTCGATCACGGCGCGCACATCACTGATCTGCTGGTCGCGCCACCCGGTGTTGTAGCAGGCGACCAGCCGGCAGCCATCGCCGCCGATGCGCGGCGCGATCGGGTGGGCATTGACCACGGTGACGGTACGATCCCCCAGGTCGAGGCGCGCCCAGAGCATGCGCGGCATGTCCCAGTGGGCGCTGTCGAGGGTGGGCACGCCCGACTCGAGGATCGGGAAGCGACTGAGGATGACCATGCCCGGTGCCGCATCCTCCGGGCGGAGCAGCTGGTAGGGGTAGCTGGCGACCAGTTCAGCATCATCGGCGACCATGCGCCAGCGCGCCTCCTGGAGCATGACCACGTCGGGCTGGTACTCGGCGAGCGCTGCCCGCAGCTGTTCGCGGCTGACGCCGCCAACATAGATGTTCCAGCTGAGCACGCTGAGCTCGGAGCCCCTGGCGGCAGCGGGGGCGGCGAGGTTCAGCGCCGGCGGATAGACCAGCAGAAAGGTTGCCGCCGCGGCCGCCAGCGCGAAGCGTAGCAGGACCATGCCGCCAAGCAGTGCCAGTGGGACGAGCAGCAGTGCAGGCAGAAAGAGAAAATGGACCAGCACCTGGGCCAGGGCCGCCGCACCCACGCGCGGCGGGTCCAGCAGGGCCGCCAGGGTCAGCAAGACCAGGGCCAGGGGATAGAGGGCGAGCAGCACGTCGCGGGCAAGGGTCCGCGCGGATGGACGAGGGCGAGCAGTGCGCACGGGCGACTCCCTTTCGCGGGGCCGGGGCACCGGCCCACGATCGGCTATACTATAGCAGGTTTCGCGCCGGCTGGAAGAGGTCGTGTATACTCTCCACGTACCACAAGTGATCGCAACAGAAGGAGTGAGGCATGGCCCGGCTCAACGAAAGTGAGATCGCCGCGCGCCTGGAGGCGCTGAGTGGCTGGACGCGACGGGGCGATGAGATCGTCAAGACCTACAAGCTGCCGACCTTCCCGGCGGCAATTGCCTTCGTGACCCAGGTGGGCTTCCTGGCCGAGGCCGCCGCCCACCATCCCGATATCGACATCCGCTACAACAAGGTTACGCTCGCGCTCACGACCCACGACGCCGGCGGGCTCACCGCCAAAGATTTCGACCTGGCCGCCGCCGCCGACGAGGCTATGGGTTAGGCATCACATGCCGCAGTCCGCAGGGGTCTTCTACGCACGGCGCGGGGCAGGGCTGCCCCTGGTCTGCCTGCACGGCGCCGGGGGGACGCATCGCCACTGGGCTCCGTTGTTTGCGCCCCTCGGCACGACGGCGCAGCTGATCGCGCCGGATCTGCCGGGGCACGGTCGCTCAGCGCCGCCGGGCCGCGGCTCGATCGCGGCCTACGCCGCCGATGTCCTGGCGCTGCTCGACCGGCTCGGCCTCGAGCGGGTCGTGCTCGCCGGCCACTCCATGGGTGCAGCGGCGGCCCTGGAAGCGGCCCTGGCCGCGCCGCAGCGCGTAGCCGGGCTGGCCCTGCTCGGCGCCAGTGCCCGGCTCCGCGTCGCGCCCCAGCTCCTGCAGGGCTTCGTGACCGATCGCGATGCGGCGATCACCCTGCTGGCGCAGCTGATCTTCCCCGAGGCGGCGGCGGCGCTCCGCGCGCCTGCCGTCGCCGAGTTTCGCCAGTGCGATCCCGCGGTGCTGCACGCCGACTTTGCCGCCTGTGACGGCTGGGATATCCGGCAGCGGCTCGGGACGCTGCACCTGCCAGCCCTGCTGATCACCGGCGCAGCCGACAGTCTGACCCCGCCGAAGCTGGCCCAGGAGCTGCAGGCGCTACTCGGCGCCGAGCTGGTGCTGCTGCCAGGGGTGGGACATATGCCGATGCTCGAGGCGCCTGACGCGACCGCCGCGGCGCTGCGCACGTGGCTGGCAAGCCTGTAACCGGGTCACTTCCCGATACAGAAGCGCGAAAAGATCACATCGAGCAGGTCGTCGCCGACGGTTTCGCCGGTGATCTCGCCCAGAGCGTTGAGCGTGGCCGTCAGGTCGCCGCCGATCAGGTCGGTGGGGTGGCCGGTCTCCCAGCCGGCGAGGGCGGCGCGCAGGTGCTCCTCGGCACGGCGCAGCGCGTCGCGGTGGCGCGGGTTGCTGACCAGGTGGGCCTCGGCCGCGGCGGGCGGTGCGCCA
>DAOUBZ010000260.1:0-5595 GCA_034432515.1 Chloroflexaceae bacterium
ACGCCGCCAACATCAACGAGAAAACCCCTTATCGGGCGGTGTAGCCGCCCCACGCCCTGCCGCCCAAGGTGGACGTTCCACTGCTGACAACACGGCAGAGTCATGGTACAATCATGCGCGGCGTGCACCCGGTGCACGCCACTCCTTTAGCCAGCCACCTTAGCACTCGCGGCTACCGAGTGCTAACTGCCCGGGTCACGGGCGGGGCTGCACGAGCGAGGTTCTACGGCGATGTCGGCGGGGCTGACGGAGCGGCGACAGGTCATTCTGAAGCTGGTGATCCAGGAATTCGTCGAGACGGCCACCCCGGTCGCCACGGAGACGCTGGTGCGCAAGTACCGGCTGAACGTCTCCTCGGCGACAGTGCGCAACGAACTGGCGGCCCTGGAGGAACTCGGCTACCTCACTCACCTGCATACCTCGGCGGGGCGGGTGCCGACCGATGCCGGCTACCGCTTCTTCGTCGAGAACCTGATGGAGCGCACTAGCCTGTCGCCGGCCGAGCAGCGGACCATCCGCCACCAGTTTTACCAGGTGCGGGGTGAACTCGACCAGTGGATCCAGCTGGCCGGGGCCGTGCTGGCCCGCACCACGCAGAACGCCTCGCTGGTCACGCCGCCCCGCGTCGCCGAGCGGCTGCGCTTCCGCAGCCTGGAGTTGATCGGTATCCACGAACTGATGGTGCTGGCGGTGCTCGTCTTCCACGGCGGCATCGTCAAGCAGCAGACGATCGCGCTCGATACGACCCGCAGCCAGGAGGAGTTGCGCCGCAGCGCCGCTCGCCTGAGCGACTACCTGGCCGACCAGACGCTGAGCGGCATCGAAGAACTGCTCACCCGCGATCCTGCCCAGCAACCGCTGCAACTCAGCGAGTTCGAGCGAAGCCTGCTCGAGTTGATCGTGCGCGCGATGCAGCTGTTTGAGGAACAGGCCCAGGAGCAGATCTACTCGGACGGCCTGATCGAGATGCTTAGCCAGCCCGAGTTCATCCCGGCGCTCGCCCGTGACGACGCGGAACGTGCCGTGCAGCGGCTGCGCCGCGCCCTCGAGATCCTCAAGAGCGGCCGCGGCCTCGGGCCGTTGATCCCGCAGGCGCTCGCCTCCGACGGCGTGCAGGTGATCATCGGTGGCGAGAATAGCGCCGATGAGATGCGCGAGTACAGCGTCGTGCTGGCCCGCTATGGCGTCGAGAACGCTGTGGCTGGCGTGCTCGGCGTGATCGGGCCGACCCGTATGGCCTATCCTCGCTCGATCTCGACGGTGCGCTATATCTCGTCATTGATGAGTAACTTGCTCGCCGAGCTGTACAACGCCGAAAGCCGCGATCAACAGAATCCTGGTGAATAACCCCTATCGAGGAGAACTATGAGCGACGAGCAGAAGATAGCCGAGAATGGCGTCGAGACCAGTGAGGCTGAGGTCGTCCAGGCTGCGCCTGAAACCGACCTGCAGGCAAAGCTGGCTCAGGCTGAGGCTCAGGCTGCTGAGTATAAGGACCACTGGCTGCGCGCAGCGGCTGATTATAAGAACTTCAAGCGCCGGGTCGAGATCGAGCGCTCCGAGTTGATCCGCAGCGCCAGTTCAGCACTGCTGCTGAAGCTGCTGCCGGTGATGGACGACTTTGAGCGCGCGATCGCCAACATTCCCTCTGAGGTCGCCGAAACGGCCTGGTGGGGCGGTACCCAGCTGATTGCCCACAAGCTGCGCACCCTGCTTGAGAGCGAGGGCGTCAAAGCAATTGAGGCCGTTGGCGCGGACTTCGATCCGAACCTCCACGAGGCGGTGCTCTATGAGGAGGCCGCCGGTCAGGACGGCAAAGTGATTGAGGAACTCCAGAAGGGCTACAAACTGGGCGACCGGGTGCTGCGCCCGAGTATGGTTAAAGTCGGACGAGGTTAGTACCGCGACAGGGTGACGGCGTGCCCCCTGCGGCCCCGCTGGGTGTCACCTGGTTCCCCGTTCACTCTGCCGCGTTGTCAGGAGAGATTTTCGCATGCCCAAGGTAATTGGGATTGATCTTGGAACAACCAACTCGGTGGTCGCGGTGGTTGAGGGCGGCGAGCCAGTGGTGATCCCCAACGCCGAGGGGGCACGGCTCACGCCGTCCGTCGTGGCGATGAACAAGGCCGGTGAGCGCATGGTCGGCCAGGTCGCCCGACGCCAGGCGGTGACCAACCCCGAGAATACTATCTTCTCTGTGAAGCGCTTTATCGGCCGCAAGCTGAGCGAACCGCCGGTCCAGAAGGACCTCGGCATGGTGTCCTACAAGCTCAGCGGGGCGCCGAATGGCGATGTGCGCGTGACCATGGGCGGCAAGGAGTATGCCCCACCCGAGATCTCGGCGATGGTGCTGCAGAAGCTCAAGGCCGACGCCGAGGCCTACCTCGGCGAGCCGGTCACCCAGGCGGTGATCACCGTCCCGGCCTACTTCAACGATAGCCAGCGCCAGGCGACCAAGGACGCCGGCAAGATCGCCGGGCTCGAGGTGCTGCGCATCGTCAATGAGCCGACCGCCTCCGCCCTGGCCTATGGCCTCGACAAGAAGGGCCAGGACGAAGTCGTGGTCGTCTACGATATGGGCGGCGGTACCTTCGATGTCTCGATCCTCGAGTTGAGCGAGGGCGTGGTCGAAGTGAAGGCCACCAGCGGTGATACCCACCTCGGCGGCGACGACTTCGACCAGCGGATCATCGACTGGCTCGCCAGCGAGTTCCAGAAGGACCAGGGCGTTGATCTGCGCCAGGACCGCATGGCCCTCCAGCGCCTCAAGGAGGCCGCCGAGAAGGCCAAGATGGAGCTCTCCAGCGTCGGGCAGACGGAGATCAACCTGCCGTTCATTACCGCCGACGCCTCGGGCCCCAAGCACCTCAACCTCACGCTGACTCGGGCGAAGCTGGAACAACTCACCAGTGACCTGATCGAGCGCAGTATGGGTCCCGTGCGCCAGGCGCTCAGCGACGCCGGACTGAAGCCCGCCCAGATCGACGAGATCATCCTCGTCGGTGGCCAGACGCGCATGCCCGCCATCCAGGAGGCCGTGCGCAAGTTCTTCGGCAAAGAGCCGAACAAGTCGGTCAACCCCGACGAGGTGGTGGCGATTGGCGCGGCCATCCAGGCTGGCGTGCTCGGTGGCGAGGTCAAAGACGTGCTGCTGCTCGATGTCACCCCGCTGACCCTCGGCATCGAGACGCTGGGCGGCGTGATGACCCCGCTGATTGACCGCAATACGACCATCCCGACCCGCAAGAGCCAGGTCTTCTCGACGGCCAGCGACAACCAGGGCAGTGTCGAGATCCACGTGCTGCAGGGCGAGCGGGCCGAGGCGCGCTTCAACAAGAGCCTGGGCCGCTTCGAACTGGCCGGCATCCCGCCGGCGCCCCGTGGCGTGCCGCAGATCGAAGTCACCTTCGATATCGATGCCAACGGGATCGTCAATGTGACTGCCCGGGATCGGGCCACGGGCAAGGAGCAGCGGATCACGATCACCGCCTCCTCGGGCCTGAATGATGCCGAGATCGAGCGCATGGTGCGCGACGCCGAGGCCCACGCCGAGGAGGACCGGCGGCGCCGGGAGTTGATTGAGGCGCGCAACAGCGGCGATAGCCTGATCTATGCCGCGGAGCGCGCGTTGCGCGAGGCCGGTGACAACCTCGATGGCGCCGTGCGCACCGAAGTGCAGAACCGCATCATTGCCCTGCGCGGCGTGCTCGATAGCGAAAATGTCGACGAGATCCGCAACCGGACGGCCGAGCTCGGGGTGGCGATGCAGAAAGTGGGCCAGGCGGCCTACGAGGCCCAGGGTGGCGCCGCCAATGGCGCGGGCGGGCCGGGCAGTGCTCAGGCCGACGACGGTGTGGTCGAAGGCGAGTACAAGGTTGACTAGCAACGAACGACGGCCGGCACCACGCGCCCTGCATCCCGGTGCCGGCCATCCTCGCCAAGGAACGAATCTATGACCACGGGCGCGAAGCGCGATTACTATGAGGTCCTTGGGGTTAGTCGCACCGCTAACCAGGACGAGATCAAGAAGGCGTTCCGGCGCCTGGCGCGCCAGTATCACCCCGATGTGAACAAGGCGCCCGACGCCGAGGCGAAGTTCAAGGAGCTCAACGAGGCCTACGAGGTGCTCTCCGATGAGCAGAAGCGGGCGGTCTACGACCGCTTCGGCCACAACGCCCCCGGCCTCGGCGGCGGCGCCTACGACCCCTTCGCCGGCGCCGACCCCTTCAGCACGATCTTCGACGCCTTCTTCGGCGGCGCGGCCGCTGGCTCGCGCACCCAGCGCGGGCCGCAGCGCGGCGCCGATCTGCGCTACAACCTGCGCCTGTCCTTCGAGGAGGCCGTCTTCGGCACCGAGAAGGAGATCGAGTATCGGCGCATGGAAACCTGCCCCAGTTGCCGTGGCAGCGGCGCCGAACCTGGCACCGACCCGGTGCGCTGCCCCAAGTGCCAGGGCAGCGGCGAGGTGCGCCAGCGCGCCCCGCTCTTCAATATGGTCACCGTCACTACCTGCGACCAGTGTGGCGGCAGTGGCCAGGTCATCCCCATCCCCTGCCGCGAATGCCGCGGCGAGGGGCGCGTGCGCCAGAGCCGGCGCATCACCGTCAAGGTGCCCGCAGGGGTGGACGGCAACCAGCAGATCCGTATCAGCGGCGAGGGCGAGGCCGGGCCGCGGGGCGGCCCCTTCGGCAATCTCTACGTGGCCCTCGAGGTCCAGCCCCACCCGCTCTTCCTGCGCGAGGGCAATGACATTATCCTCGAACTGAAGCTCAATGTCGCCCAGGCGGCCCTCGGTGAAGAGGTGGACGTGCCCACCCTCGACGGGACCGAGAAGATGCGCATCCCCGCCGGCACCCAGACTGGCCAGACCTTCCGCCTGCGCGGCAAGGGTGTGCCCTTCCTGCGCCAGCAGGGGCGCGGCGACCAGATCGTGGTCACCCGGGTGGTGGTTCCTGAGAAGCTCAACGAGCAGCAGCGCCGCCTGTTCCAGGAGCTGGCCCGCACTTTCGAGCCAGAAACGTCAACCGAACGGGATGATGGCTTCTTCGGGCGGATCAAGGATGCCCTCGGGCTCTAACTGCCTATCCGAACTACTCAGAATGCGGTTTTTCGGTTTCCTGAGTTGTTCGGATAAGCTCTAAGCCAGACATACAAGCGGATGGGAACCATGCCCGAGCTCCTCTACGGGCGCAACGCGGTGCGTGAGGCCTTACGCGCGCGGCGTCGTCAGTTGCACCGCCTGCGCGTCTCCAGTGGCGTGCAGGAGACAGGCGTGATCGCCGAGATCATCAGGCTCGCCGAGCAGGCCGCCATCCCGGTGGAGCGGGTCGAGCGCCAGGTGCTCGACCGGCAACTGCGCGAGGCCAATCACCAGGGCGTCGCCCTGGAGACGGGTCCCTACCCCTACGTCGAATTGGATGCCTGTCTGGCCCTGGCCGCCGAGCGCAAGGAACCGGCCCTGTTGCTGCTGCTCGACCATCTGCAGGACCCCCAGAATGTCGGCACCCTCCTGCGCACCGCCGAGGTGGTCGGCGCGCACGGCGTGGCGCTGCCTGGCCGGCGCGCCGCCGAGATCACGCCCGCTGTGGTCAACGC
>DAOUBZ010000261.1:0-2066 GCA_034432515.1 Chloroflexaceae bacterium
GCGCCGCCACCACCACGTCTCTGGGGCAAGCCCCAACTCCCAGGTTTCCGGGTGGGTTTGGCGGCTGCGCCGCCAAACCCACCCGGAAAACAGCCATCGGGGCGGCTACGCCGCCCCACACCCCGGTGCCGAAGGCGGACGTTGCACAAGCCCTGATTGGGCAGGCGGGGCTCTTGCGCGGACCAGGGCAGCGAACTACAATAGGAGAGCACTAAGCCGCTGACAGCGGCATCAGAAGGATCGACCATGGCCGAGCTGCGGCAGAACCTCGCCACCCGGGAGTGGGTCATCATCGCCCGTGAGCGGGCGCGGCGCCCCAACGCATACGTCGAGTCCAGCGATCGCCTGCGCACCCACGAGCGCGCCGAGAGCGACCCTACCTGTCCTTTCTGCCCCGGCAACGAGGAACTGGACCTGGAGCGCGCGCGCGATCCCGCTGGCCCCCACTGGCAGACGCGCATCGTGCGCAACAAGTACCCGGCCCTGGCCGAGCAGGGACTGCTGACGCGCTCCTTCAACGGCGTCGAGCGCAGCATCACCGGGGTCGGCTACCACGAAGTGCTGGTCGAGCACCCGTTCCACAACACCACGCTCGCGCTGATGACCGATGAGGAGATCCGCGCGGTGCTCCTGATGTATCTGCGACGGGGCAAGGAGATCGCTGCTGACCCGCGGGTCGAGCAGATCGTCTTCTTCAAGAACCACGGCGAGCGCGCCGGCGCGTCGCTGCTGCACACGCACAGCCAGGTCATCGGCCTGCCGATCGTGCCCGGCAACATCCGCCATCGGATCGAGGAGGCCCGCCGCTTCTTCGACGATACCGGCCAGTGCGTTTTCTGCACGATGCTTGCCGATGAGTTGC
The DNA here is from genome assembly GCA_034432515.1 of Chloroflexaceae bacterium. Classification (GTDB taxonomy): domain Bacteria; phylum Chloroflexota; class Chloroflexia; order Chloroflexales; family Chloroflexaceae; genus JACAEO01. Next base: position 863 of record DAOUBZ010000261.1, read on the forward strand.
GCCGTCGCGAGCGCCTGGTGGCGGTCAACGAGCACTTCGCCGCCTTCGTGCTCTATGCCTCGTCCTCGCCCTTCCACATCTGGATCCTGCCCCGCCTGCACCACGCCAACTTTCTGCACGCGGCCGAAGCCGAGGTGATGCACCTCGCCCCGCTGCTGCGTGATGTACTCTTCCGCCTCTATGCCCATCTCAACGACCCTGACTTCAACCTGCTCATTCGCTCCACACCCACCAAGGAGCCTGAGAACGGCTACTTCCACTGGTATATCGCGATCGTTCCCCGCCTCAGCCGCAGCGCCGGCTTCGAGCTCGGCAGCGGGGTCTGGATCAACCCGACCCTGCCCGAGGAGTGTGCCGCCTTCCTACGCGGCGATATCTCGGTCGACGACGACGGCGAGTGACGGGAGCGACGCCACACTTCGCGTGCCGCAGGACGTTGCATGATACTGCTGGCAAACCCCGCTTTGCCCACGCCGGGTGCGCGGGCGTCCCGCCCGCATGCGGGCCGGAGACGGTACTGGCCCTCTGTTCACCCAACGAGAACGGGCGTCCCGCCCGCATGCGGGCCGGAGGGGGTCTAGTAGATACTGCCGATAGCGCCCCGCGGGCGTCCCGCTCGCATGCGGGCCGGAGGCCCGCGTACCCGGGTTTGCCAGCAGTATCGTTGCATCACCCCTGTGCCACCACCGCGTTGCGTTGCAATTCGTAGAGCCCTGTGCTAGACTATGCGCGGTACGGGCCGGTAGCTCAGGGGATAGAGCTGCAGTCTTCGGAACTGCGAGTCGGGGGTTCGAATCCCTCCCGGCCCGCCAGCAAGCGACGCGTGTGACGCGTCGTTTTGCATGTCGGGCCGCGCTCAGTCCTCTACGACGGACGCCTGCGTGCGGGGCTGAACCAGGCGCTATGCCGGCGCGCCAAGCCACACCGCCGCCTGGAGGCGCGCCAGTTCGTCCGGGTCGATGCGCCCGCCACCGATCGTCAGGGCATCGGCGGTGCCGCAGGCCACGGCGAGGCGCAGCGCCTCGGGCAGCGCCAGACCGCGGATCAGCCCCGTCGCCAGCCCGGCGAGCAGCGAGTCGCCGCTGCCCACACTGCTGACAACGCGCACCGCTGGTGGCCGGGCCCAGTAGACGCCGCTGGCGTCGGCGGCCACGCAGCCCAGCGCGCCCAGCGTCACCGCCGCCAGGGCCACGCCCGCGGCCGG
>DAOUBZ010000262.1:0-4404 GCA_034432515.1 Chloroflexaceae bacterium
CAATGCAGCAGACCAACCTGACCATCTACGGGGCGCCCTGGTGCGGCGACTGCCGCCGCGCGAAGCGGTTTCTCGACGAGCGCGGCGTGCCGTACACCTGGATCGACGTCGATCAGGACGCCGCGGCAGCCGCCGAGGTGACGCGGCTGAACCGCGGCATGCGCAGCATTCCGACGCTGGTGTTCGCCGACGGTAGCACGCTGGTCGAGCCGAGCAACGGCGAGCTGGCGCGCAAGCTTGGCCTGGCCTGAAACGTGAGCGGCGACTACCAGCAGGGGCGAGCACATCCGTAGAGTTGCTCGCCCTGCTCATACTACGCTACAGCGACAGCTAGTCGGGCCCTGCGCAACGTACTCTGGCGGATATCAGCTGAAGCACCTGCCCTCACCTCCGAGGGTGTCAGGCCGCCAGCGGGGCGGTAGCGGAGACGCCTGCCTCGCCCAGGTGCGTTGCAGAGGTTTGCACCAGCGGCAGCAGCACGGTAAAGGTCGTCCCACGCCCGGGAGCACTGTCCACACTGATCGTCCCGCCGTGGGCCTCGGCCGCCAGCTTACAGAAGGCCAGCCCCAGGCCCGTGCTCCCGCCCTCGCTGCGGCCGCCACCGCGCACATAGCGTCCGAAGAGCCGCGGCAGCACCTCCGCAGAGATCCCCGGCCCATCATCGGTGACGGTCAGCACGGCCCAGGCGCCCGTACCGTCGCGGCGCGCCGCGATCCGGATCGTTGTTCCGGCCGGGGTATGCTTGAGCGCATTGCTGAGGAGATTCGCCACCAGGCGCCGCAGCAGGTCGGGGTCGGCGTGGGCTGGCGGCAACCCCTCAGCCGGCTCGACGACGATATCCTTGCCGTCGCGCTGGGCCCAGCCGCAGTACTCCTCCTCGCTGACAGCGAGCAGCTCAGCCAGATCGACCGGCTGACGCTCTAGAGGCAGGCTGCCGTCCTGGAGCTGCCGCAGGTCGAGGATCGTCGCGATCAGCCCGCGCATGTGGCGGGCGCTCGTGATAGCTGGACCCAGCAGGCTCTGGGTCTCGGCGGCGGGGTCGCTCAGGCGCAGCAGGTCCAGGTAGCCGATAATCGCCGTCAGCGGGCTGCGCAGGTCGTGGACGATCAGGCTGGTCAGGTCGTCGCGAGCCTGCTGGAGCTCGAGCAAGGCGCGGTTGCGCTCGCGCAGCTCGTCCTGCTGAGCCGCGACGACGCCTCCCGCCCAGCGCAGGCCTGCCAGCAGGGTGCCGAGGAGCACGCCCATCAGCAGCACCACGAGCCCGGCGATCGCCAGCTGCTCGCGCTGGAGCTGGGCGAGGATGGGGCTCAGGTCTTGCTCGATGGCGAAGGCGCCGACCACTGCGCCGGAGCGCGCCGAACCCGCCGGATAGATCGGCACGTAGGAGGCGAGCACGCGCTCGGAGCGCCGCCCGTCGGGGAAGGTCGCGCTGAAGAAGGTCGACATTGGCTGGCCGGCGAGAGCCTCGGCCAGGCTCTCGTCGCGCCCGGCCCGGGCGCGCCCACCCGAGTAGACGCTCCGGGTGGTGTAGACCTCGCGCCCCGTGCGGTCGTAGATCGCCAGGCGTGTCACGTCCAAACCGATCAGGATATGGCGCACGGCGCTGTCCAGCTCGACCGTGTCGGGGAGCGGTCCATCGGCCGGGAGCTGCAGCAGGTTCGCAAACTCGGCGAAGAGCACATCGTTCAGGTGGAACGCCAGTTGGCGGGCGTAATCCTCGTTCTGGCGCACAAGATAGCGCTGGGTGCGCCCGAGCACCGCCAGGCTCATCAGCACGGTTACGGCGAGGATGATTACCACGGCGCCCACCTGGACCCGTCGCAGCGGCATCGCGAGCGCCCCGGACGGACGTTGCCCGCTCGTTATGAGCGTACGGCTCTGTGGGAAACGGGCAAGGCGTCGGAGCATGGGCGTTCCTCTCGGGTGGACGGCGGCGTGGCCGTGAAGTCTGGTCGTAAGAACATCCTGGTCGCACCCACACTCTACGCCAGGGCGGGTGCGAGAACTGTAACCTGCTTCACAGAACGCAAACAACGCGTTCTGTAAGATTCTCTACAGACCAACACAAGACACGTGTCTATGCTCTTGACATCGATACATCGCCGAGGTACCGGTCGCCTGGCCGGCACGAACGCTGGAGGTGCACAATGGCGTGCTCCGACTGTCCTTCGCTCCCGGTCGCTTCTGCTGAGCGGTACGGGGCTCACCAACCCACCCGATCCTGGCTGCACAGCGCCGTCGCGATCCGCCGGCTCCGTCTCGGTGGGACTCTAGCTCTCGCGACCCTGACGATCTCCGCCTACCTGCTGCTCCCAGAGCTGCGCGCTGAGGTCGATCGGGCGGCGCTCCTGCTGGCCCGCGGCGATGTGGCCGCGCTGCGCGACTACCTGCTGTCGTTCGGCTCCTGGGCGCCGGCCATCTCGGCGCTACTCATGGTGCTGCAGTCCCTGATCGCGCCGCTGCCGGCCTTCCTGCTGGCCTTCGCGAACGGCCTGGCCTTTGGAACCTTCTGGGGCGGCCTGTTGACCTTCAGCAGTGCCCTGCTGGCGTCGACGCTCAGCTTCTGGATCGGTCGCGGCCTGGGCCGAAATGTCGTCGAGGCCCTCGTAGGCAGCGCTGGGCTCGCCTCCACCGACGCCTGGTTCGCTCGGCACGCCGTCTGGGCAGTGCTGGTGGCCCGCCTGGTGCCGCTCGTCTCGTTCGACCTGATCTCCTACGCCGCCGGGCTCACCGCGATGCGCTTCCGCTGGTTCCTCGCCGCAACGGCCCTGGGCATCGCGCCGGCCACCTTCCTGTACGCCTTCCTTGGCGAGCGCGCCCCGCAGATGATCGTGGTGCTCTTCCTCGCCTTCGGTCTTGTTATCATCGCCGCGGCGCTGTCCGCGGTTCAGCGCTGGTGGCAGCGCCGCCATGCGAGAGGGCCACACCCGTGATGGAACGTGACGCCCCTGTTCCTGCGCTCACCCGCGCGCAGATGATCGAGGTCGACCGCGCGATGATCGAGGACTACGGCATCCTGCTCATGCAGATGATGGAGCACGCCGGCCGCCACCTGGCCCATCTGGCGCGCATCCGGCTGCTGGACGGCGACCCGCGCGGCAGGCGGGTGATCGTCCTGGCAGGCACGGGCGACAACGGCGGCGGCGCCCTCGTCGCCGCGCGCCGCCTGCATATGTGGGGCGCCCGCGTTACGGTCGTGCTCACGAAGGAGATGAGCGCCTACAGCGAGGTGCCGGCTCACCAGCTGGCCATTGCGCTGCGGCTGGGCCTCCAGGTCGTCGGCGCCGACCAGGTCGCACGGCTCGGCCCGGCCGACGCGCTGCTCGACGGGGTGATCGGCTATAGCCTGAGCGGCCCGCCCCGCGGCGCGGCCGCCGAACTGATCCGCTGGGCGAATGCGCAGGAGGCGCCGGTTCTAGCTCTCGACACCCCCTCGGGCCTCGACGCCGGCTCTGGCGCCGTCTACATGCCCGCCATCGCGGCGACCGCGACCCTTACCCTGGCCCTGCCGAAGGTCGGGCTACTCACACCTGAGGCAGCACCCTTCGTCGGCGAGCTGTATCTGGCCGACATTGGCGTTCCGCCGCAGCTCTACGCCGGCCTCGGATTGGAGGTCGGGCCGATCTTCGCCCAGGACGAGATTGTCCGGCTTACGTGACCGGCGGAGCGAAGTGTGCACTGGCTCACAGAACAAGAGCGTCGGGCGCCGCATACTCAGGCGGCAGCGTTGAAGCAGAGTCACGGGAGCGTCATCACTATGGCACGTGCGATCTGGAATGGCATCGTGATCGCCGAGAGCGACGCGACGGTGGTCGTCGAGGGCAACCACTACTTCCCGCCCGAGGCGGTCAAGCGCGAGCACTTGAACGCGAGCGCCAGCCACACCGTCTGCGGCTGGAAGGGCACCGCTAGCTACTATGACGTGGTGGTGGATGGCGCCACCAACAAGGACGCCGCCTGGTACTACCCCGAGCCGAAGGACGCCGCGCGGCAGATCGCCGGCTACATCGCCTTCTGGCACGGGGTGCGGGTCGAGGCGAAGGCGCTGTAGACACTCGACGGGAAGGCAGGAGGCCGAGCACGCAAGCTCGACCTCCTGCCGCTGTCACAATGAGTTGGACGAAGGCGGGTGCTCGCCGACAGAACGGGCCGGCGCCGTCCGGCGAAACTCGCGCAGTACGCTGACGCTGGAGACCGTCGAGACACAATACGGCACCAGCACCGTCAGCGCCATCTGCCCCAGGCGCAGCGGGCTTACGGCCCCGTGCATCAGCGCGTCGCCGTGGTTGATCAGGATCAGCAGCGCCCCCACAACCAGGGCGATGCGGGCGGCGCGCCGCACCACCGCCGGCTCCAGTGCAATCCTCAGCCACTCGCGCATGCGCTTGCTCCCATACGCCCCTC
>DAOUBZ010000263.1:0-8554 GCA_034432515.1 Chloroflexaceae bacterium
ACAAACGACACAACACGTCGGGTAGCGCAGCTGCTCCACACCCCACCACGGGAAGCGGAATTTGCACCAGCCCTGACTGATGCCAGCCCGACCATTCACGCATGCTACAATGCCTATAGGACCCATCAGACCACGGCGCGAGGGCATCGTGCAACGAGACGCAACCGTCCCGACCATCCAGGCCCTGGGCTTGCAAAAGCGCTTCGGCACGACCCTCGCGGTCAATGGGGTGGACCTGGCGGTCTACCCGGGCGAGATTGTCGGCTTCCTCGGCCCCAACGGTGCTGGCAAGACCACGACGATCAAGTTGCTGATCGGCCTGCTGCGCCCCAGCGCTGGCACGGCCCTGATCGGCGGCCACGATGTGCAGCGCGAACCGCTGCAGGCCAAGGCGCTGCTCGGTTATGTGCCCGACCAGCCCTACCTCCCCGAGAAGCTCACCGCCCGCGAGTACCTCCAGCTGATCGCGGGGCTCTACCGCCTCGACCCGGGTGAGGCTGCCCGTCGCGGGGAGGAGTTGCTGCGCGTCTTCGGCCTTCAGCAACGTGGCGATGACCTGATCGGCAGCTACTCCCACGGCATGCGCCAGAAGGCGGCCCTCAGCGGCGCCCTGCTGCACCAGCCGCGCGCCTTCTTCCTGGACGAACCCACGGTCGGCCTTGACCCGCGGAGCGCCAGGCTGATCAAGGATATGCTGCGCGAGGTGGCGAGCCAGGGCACGGCCGTGCTGATGTCCACCCATATCCTGGAGATTGCCGAGCGCATGTGTGACCGCGTGGTGATCATCAACCAGGGGGTGGTCGTTGCGGCGGGTACGCTCGAAGAACTGCGGGCCGGCGGTGACGCCTCGCTCGAGGATATCTTTCTCAGCCTCACCGGCGGCGCCGAGGAGGCTGCCATCGCCGAGGCCCTGGTGTAGCAGCCGGCGCCAGGGCTGGCCGAAGCGCGTTCAGTGTTATGCTTGAGGCGATCTGGGTTCTCGTGCGCGCCCGGGCGCAGATCTGGCGCAACAGCTTCTGGCGCGGTCGCCTGAGCGGCAAGCTCGGCCTGGTCGCGATTGCTGCGCTGATCGTGACTGCCGCCTTCGGCCTCTACCAATTCACCCGGTTCCTCATTGCTGGCCTCCGCTCCCCCGAACTGCTGGCGGTGCTCCGCGAGGCGGCCACGGCCAACCCCGGGCTACCGGCCGACCCGGGGCCCTTGCTCGCCGTGGTGCCCAGCATCGTGCTCCTGGCAGCGCTCTCGCTGCTCGTCTTCTCTAGCTTCAGCAGCCTGCTCAGCGCACTCTATCTCGCGGGCGACCTCGAGATGTTGCTCGTTGCCCCCGTGCCGATGCGCGCCGTCTTCGTCGTCAAGTTCTTCGGCGGCCTGCTGCCCCAGTATCTCCTCCTGTTCGCCCTGCTCGGTCCGGTGCTGGCTGGCTATGGCCAGGGCATGGGCTACGGGCCACTCTATCACCTGTGTGCCGGGCTGGCGCTGCTGTTGCTGCCGCTGCTGCCGGCGGGCATCGGCGCGCTGCTGGTGATGGCGGTGGTGCGCGTGCTGCCCGCACGGCGCGTCCGCGAGATTGTGAGCGTGCTCGGCGGTCTGCTCGGCGTCTCCTTCTATGTGCTCAGCCAGCTTGGCGGCAACCTCGTGCCCCGTGTCGCCACCCCCGACACCCTCGGCGCGCTGCTCGCCGCCGACTTGCCCGTCCTGCCCTCGACCTGGGCCGGGCGCGCCCTGGTAGCTGCAGGCGAGGGTCGCCCCGTGGCGCTGCTCTTCTATGGCGGCCTGTTCCTCGTGGTCTCGCTGGCGGTGTTTAGCGGCTGCCTGGTGCTGGCTGAACGGCTCTACTATGCCGGCTGGAGCAACCTGGCCACCCAGAGCGGGCGCGTACGCCGCCGGACCAGCCGCCACGGGCAGGCCGATGCGCCGCCACGAGCCGCACGCCCCCTCCCGAGCATGCTGCTGCCGCCAGCGTCGCGGGCGATCCTGACCAAGGATCTGCGGCTCTTCTTCCGCGATCTGAGTAACCTGCAGGCGCTCATCTTTCCGCTCGCCTTTGCCGGGATCTGGATCTACCAGCTACTCAGCGGGGAAAGCGCGCCGGCTGGCCCTACCGGCGGACCGGCCTTGCTCGGCGAGCTACGCACCTTTGGGTCGGTTGCCATCGCCTTTTTCATCTGTCTCAGTCTCTCCAGCGCGCTCGCCGGCAGTGGGGTGAGCCGTGAGGGTCGTAGCTTCTGGATCCTCAAGATCGCCCCGATCAGTCCCGGGGAGTTGCTGTTGGGTAAGCTGACGCTGGCCTATCTGCCCTTCCCCACGGTCGGCAGCCTCTTCCTGGTTGTGCTGGCCGCCCTGCAGCGGCTCAGCCTCGGTGCGCTGCTCCAGCAGTGGCTGCTGCTGCTGCTCTGTGGCCTTGGCTGCGCAGCCTTTGGTATGGGCCTGGGCGCGGCCTTCCCGCGGCTCGACTGGGAGAACCCGCAGCAGCAGCAGACCTGGCAGAGCGGCTGCATCAGTGCGGTCTTCTATCCGTTCTATTTGCTCCTGATCACGGCCCTGGTATTCGGCGCGGGGGCGCTCGCGGGCGTGCTCGGCGGCGGTATGGCTGGGCTGGGCGTCAGCCTGGCCGGCTGGGGCGCGGCCGTGCTGCTCACCGCCGGCGTGGTCTGGCTTGGAGCGCGTATCGGTACCAGCGGCCTGGAACGGATCGAGCTGTAGGGCTGGTGTGGGCATGCTCCGGGCGCGTGGGGCCGCCTCCACCACATCACACCGTGCTGGTCGTCGCCGTTCCCGATGCCGTGAGTCCGGCCAGCGCATCCTCCAGCGAGAGCCAGCCGCTGCCGGGGAAGAGTTTGGCGATCTGCGAGGAGAGCACCAGGCTCTCGCCGAGCACGTCGGCGGCGGGCCCCTCGACCACCAGTTCGCCATCGCCGAGCAGCGCCACCCGGTCGGCGCAGGCGGCCACCAGTTCCACGTCGTGGGTGGCCATAACTACGGCCCGCCCGCGGGCGCAGAGTTCGCGCAGCAGCCGGGCGAGGTTGGTCTTGGCCATGTAGTCGAGGCCACGCGTCGGCTCATCGAGCAGCAGGATGGGCGGATCACCTACCAGGATGGCGGCCATTGCGGCGCGCTGCGCCTCGCCGCCACTGAGGGCGCGCGGGTAGGCCTCGCCGAGGTGGGCGATGCCGAGCTCCGCCAGGGTCGCCGCGATCGCCGGCTCTACCTGCGGCTCCCCACGTCCGGCGCCCCGCAGCGTGAAGGCCAGTTCTTCGTGCAGGGTGTCGTGGTAGAGGATCGAGCGCGGATCCTGGGGCACGTAGCCCACCTCGCGGGCGAGTTCCTCCACGGCGACGCGGGCGATGTCACGGCCCGCCACCTCAACCCGCCCCTCAGCGGGGCGCACCAGGCCAATCAGGGTTTTGAGCAGCGTGCTCTTGCCGCTGCCATTGCGGCCCATCAGGGCAAGCAGTTCCCCGGCACGCAGGTCGAGGCTGACCCGGTAGAGGGCTTCGTCTTCGCCATAGCGCACCGTCACCGCGCACAGACGGGCTACGAGCCCGCGGGGGCTGGCCGGGGCGCGCCGCGGCGGCAGGGGCCTCGCGGGCGCCACCCAGCACTGGCGCGCCCAGGGCCGGCCCTCCTTGATCGTCAGCGGCAAGGGCGTCCAGCCCAGGGTCCGCCCAAGCGCCTGGAGCGGCGGCGCCAGCGGGATGGCGCCCAGCACCTCCCGTGGCGGCCCGACCACGAGCGGCGCCGCGTCGCCCACAGCCGGCGCCCCCAGGAACAGCACCCGGTCGACGTACTGGACCACCCGTTCCAGGCGATGTTCGCAAAGCACGATCGTGATCCCCAGGTCGGCGTTGAGCTTCTGCAGCGCGGTCAGCACCTCCTCGGCGCCGTGGGGGTCGAGTTGACTGGTGGGCTCGTCGAGGACCAGCGCGCGCGGCTGGGCCGCCAGGGCAGCCGCGATCGCCACCCGCTGGCGCTCGCCACCACTCAGCGAGGAGACACGGCGCCGGCGCAGATGGGCGATGGCCAGCTGGTCGAGCATCTCCTCGACGCGCCGGCGCATGATCGTCTGTGGCAGGCCCAGGTTCTCCATAGCGAAGACGAGCTCGTCCTCCACCACATCGACGACGAACTGGCTCTCCGGATCCTGAAAGACAAAGCCGACCAGATCGGCCAGTTCGCGCGGCTGGTGGTGCAGGGTGTCACGGCCCCAGACGCGCACCCGCCCGCCGAAGCGCCCACCGTAGAAATGGGGCACGAGGCCATTGAGCAGACGGAGCATGCTGCTCTTGCCGGCGCCGCTCGGCCCGCAGACCAGCAGAAACTCGCCTGCGTCGATCTGCAGTGAGAGCTCGCGCAGGATCGGGCTTGTGCGGTCGGGATAGCTGTAGCTAACGTGGTCGAGCTCGATCATGGCGGGACGGTGGCCCTGAGCGAGAGATACCCCCTCCAGGGGGGGATACAGGAGGGGGTAATCGGGTCGGGCCGCAGCACTGGCGCCCCAGGACAGTCCCCCGAAGGGGGAGAACGGGCGACTGACGGAGCGACATGGGGCCGAAACCCGCGGCTGAACCGTACCCGGCGCTGAATCTACCCCGGCGCCGGGCCGCGCCAGAACTTCTTTATCCGCTATTCTATCGCAGAATAGCTATCGACACAAGGGGAATTCGATACCGTAACGGGGCTTGAGCAACGTCCTTGGGGCAAGCCCCAAACTCCAGGTTTTCTCATTGGTGTTGGCGGCGTAACCGCCAACACCAGAAAACTCCTTGTCGGGCGGTGTGGCCACCCCACGCCCCACCGTCGAAGGCGGATGTTGCGCAAGCCCTGGTTTGCGTGATCCGTGTCAAGCTGATTTGCGGCTATACTAGGCGCGTTGATCACTGGAGTCAGCGTGAGCTCACTGCGCATTGCACTGTTGGATTCGTGGCTGCAGCAGGTGGTTGAGGGCAGCGGCACTGCCGCGGCCATCGGCGGCCTGGGCGTGGCCCTGCGCGCCCGCGGCCATCACGTGGCCCGCATCGGCCCCATGACGCCCTGGCCTGCCTCACTCACCGCCCGGCGGCTGCTCTTCAACCTGCAGCTGCCGGCACTGTTACGCGCCCTGCGCTACGATCTGATCGTCGGGTTCGACATCGACGGCTTCCTGGTGGCGGGCCGCGCGCCGGCGCCCTACGTCTGCAGCGTCAAGGGTGTGATCGCCGAGGAGTTGCTCCATGAGCGCGGCCAGGTACGCCGGCTGCTCTGGTCGCTCTCGCGGCTCGAGCGGATCAATGCCCGCGGCGCCCCGCTGGTGCTTACCACCAGTGACTACTGCCGCCAGCGCATCGGCCACCACTACGGCGTGCCCGCCACACGGGTGCGCCTCGTGCCCGAGGGGATCGACCTGGCCCGCTGGCGTCGCCTGCTCGACGCACCCGGCGGGCCTACACCCGGGGCGCAAACCATCCTGTGTGTCGCTCGCCAGTACCCGCGCAAGCATATCGCCGACCTGCTCCACGCCTTCGCCGCGCTGCGCTGCAACTTCCCGGACGCGCACCTGGTGATCATCGGTGATGGCCCCGAGCACCTGCGCCTGCGCGCCCTCGCTACCGAGCTCGAGCTCGGCACTGCGGTGCTGCTCCTTGGTGCGCTGCCCGACGACGACGCAGTGGTGGCCTGGTATCGGCGCGCCACGATCTTCTGCCTGCCGAGCGTACAGGAGGGCTTCGGCATCGTCTTTCTCGAGGCCATGGCTGCCGGCCTGCCGATCGTGGCTACAACGGCTGCCGCAGTGCCCGAGGTGGTGCCCCATGGCCAGGCCGGCACCCTGGTGCCGCCCGGCGACGTACCGGCGCTCAGCGCCGCCCTGGCCGAACTGCTGGCGCGCCCGGCACTCCGCACCGCCTATGGCGCGTTCGGGCGTGAGTATGTTTGCCAGTACGACTGGAACCGCGTCGCCGATCAGTTCCTCAGCGCCGTCGCCGACCAGTTGGCCCGCTGAGGCGCCCCCGCCTCCTCGCCTCCTCGCTCTGGGGCATTGTGAAGCCTGATAGCAGCGACGAGCGCCCCCCACGCCCTCGCCAGGCGGGGCCGTTCGACAACGCGACATAAAATCCTTGACGCGCATCCGTTGCGTTGTTATAATGCACGCACCTGAACCATCAGGCACTCCTCACGAAGACTCCCAGAGATCCAAAGCTGTATAGTGACCGCGCGGAGGGGGCAGCCCTGGCGTCGCCTCCAGGCAACCGCTATACACGGCCCGCGCGACCGCACCACAGCCCGAGATCGCACGCCTGCACGTTAGCAACACCGCCCGCTGGCACCACGACCGATTGCACGCCAGGCCCACGGTGCACGTCGCGCGGCGGTCTATCTGCCTATTCCCCTGGCACCATACCGGGAGAGGCAGCGTCCCTCAGCAGGAGGAAAGTGTCCATGTCCACAGCTACTGGCATCGAGTTGATGCAGCTTCTCGGCGAGATCCACGATCGCAAACAGTTCTTGCAACTCAACTGGCGCGGAACGTTTGCCGATTACCTGGATCTGGTTGCGCGTGACCCGAAGGTGACGCGCAACGCCTTCCAGCGCATCTACGACATGATCAAGTCGTATGGCACGGAAGAGTTCATTGATGCCAAGAAGCGCTTGATCCGCTACAAGTTCTTCTCGGATGAGAGCTTCGATGGCGACGATGCGATCTTCGGGCTCGAAGTTCCGTTGATGCGCCTGGTTAACTTCTTCAAAGGCGCCGCCAAGGGCTATGGCACCGAGAAGCGCGTGCTGCTGCTCCACGGCCCGGTTGGCTCGTCGAAGTCGACGATTGTGCGCCGGCTCAAGAAGGGCCTCGAGCACTATTCGAAGACCGATGAGGGTGCGCTCTATACGTACGACTGGTACCTGGGCCAGATCGAGGACCCCGCCAGCTTCGACTGGCGCCAGGTGCCCGAGAGCGAGTGGGAGCGCTGCCCGATGCACGAGGAGCCGCTGCACCTGGTGCCGGTCGAGTACCGTGAACGCTTCCTGGCCCAGCTCAATGCGGATCGCCCGGTTGAGGAGCAGGTGCGCATTGAGGGCGATCTCTGCCCGGTCTGCCGCTATCACTTCCGCGAGCTCATGCGCCGCTACGATGGCGACTGGACCAGTGTGATGCGCCACGTGCGGGTGCGCCGCCTGGTCTTCAGCGAGCAGGATCGCGTTGGTATCGGTACCTTCCAGCCGAAGGACGAGAAAAACCAGGACTCCACCGAGCTCACCGGCGATATCAACTATCGCAAGATCGCCATCTATGGCTCTGACTCGGACCCCAGGGCCTTCAACTTCGACGGCGAGTTCAACATCGCCAACCGTGGCATCATCGAGTTCGTTGAGATGCTCAAGCTCGATGTCGCCTTCCTCTACGACTTGCTCGGCGCTTCCCAGGAGCATCGCATTAAGTCGAAGAAGTTCGCCCAGACCGATATCGATGAGGTGATTATCGGTCATACCAACGAGCCTGAGTATCGCCGCCTCGAGAACAATGAGTTCATGGAGGCGCTCAAGGACCGCACCGTCCGCATTGATATCCCCTATGTCACCCGTCTGCGCGATGAGGAGCGCATCTACCAGCGCGACTTCAACCGTAAGAAGGTACGTGTCCATATCGCCCCCCACACCCTGGAGGTCGCTGCGATGTGGGCAGTGCTCACCCGCCTCGAGGATCCGAAGAAGCCCAATCTGACCCTGCTGCAGAAGCTCAAGCTCTACAATGGCAAGACCCTGCCCGGCTTCACTGAGGATAATATCAAGGAACTGCGCAAGGAGGCGGTGCGCGAAGGAATGGAAGGTATCTCCGCGCGCTATATCCAGGACAAGATCTCGAACGCGCTCGTCACCAATCAGGAGGAGGGCTATATCAACCCCTTCATGGTGATCAATGAGCTCGAGAGCGGGCTGAAGAACCACGCGCTGATCAGTTCCGAGGATGACCGCAAGCGCTATCGTGACTTGCTGGCGGTGGTGCGCGAGGAGTATACCGAGATCGTGAAGAACGAGGTGCAGCGGGCCATCTCCGCCGATGAGGAGGCGATCAAGCGCCTCTGCGGCAACTATATCGATAATATCAAGGCCTATACCCAGCGCGAGAAGGTGCGCAATCGCTACACCGGCCAGTATGAGGAGCCCGATGAGCGGCTGATGCGTAGCATTGAGGAGAAGATCGACATCCCCGAGAGCCGCAAGGATGATTTCCGCCGCGAGATCATGAACTACATCGGCGCGCTGGCGATCGAGGGGAAGACCTTCGACTATCGCACCAATGAGCGCTTGCATAAGGCGCTCGAATTGAAGCTGTTCGAGGATCAGAAGGATAGCATTAAGCTCACCTCGCTCGTCTCCCGCGTGATCGATAAGGATACCCAGGAAAAGATCGACGTGGTTAAGGCTCGCCTGATCCGCGACTTTGGCTACAACGAGCAGAGCGCTACCGATGTGCTCAACTACGTGGCCTCGATCTTCGCCCGCGGCGATACCAAGGGTAATTACTGATCTGAAGCAGTGCACCCCGTAGCGACGATCCAGCGGATCGTCGCTACGGGGC
>DAOUBZ010000264.1:0-2796 GCA_034432515.1 Chloroflexaceae bacterium
GCCGCGTCGGGCCGCAGCGTCAGGCCGCAGCACGCTGCGGCCCGACGGGGCGGGGGTCTGCCCGCCTCCTCGCGTCCTCGCGTCTTCGCCACATGCCGGCGCGGTGGGAGGATGGGCCGGCTCAGGGGCGCCGGAGCGCGCGGGCGATGCCGGCCACCGCGGTCAGGCCGACCACCAGGACCGCTGCCGTGGTGAAGGCGAGATCGCTATGTGAGCCAATGCGCGCCTGCTCGGGTCTCCCGGGCGGGTAGAGCATGGTCACCGTCGCGCCGATGGGATGGGTAGCCGTGCGGAATGGGCTGGCGCTGACAAAGCGATACTCGTTGTCGGCGGTAGTGAAGATGACCACCGGATAGGCATAATCGCGATCGGACCGGTACGTTTCGTGGGCGACGATCCTTCCAACGGCCTCGTAGCCACCCCAGGGCGCGTGCTCCCAGGGCACGACGATGCTGAAGAGCGCGCTCAGCGCAATGATTGCCCCGAACATGGCGGCCAGTCCGGCCAGCGGCGCCAGCAACCCCCATCCGAACAGGCGACGGAGTCTGTTCATCGCAGCGTCTAACGCACCAGCTTCTTGTAAACGGTGCGATGGGGCTGGTCGGCGGCGGAGCCCTTGCGTTTATGGTAATCGGCCTCGTACTCGGAGTACGTTCCGGGGAACCAGACCACCTGGCTATCGTTCTCGAAAGCCAGGATGTGGGTGGCCACCCGGTCGAGGAACCAGCGGTCGTGGGAGATGATCACCGCGCAGCCGGCGAAGCTCTCGAGGCCCTCCTCAAGGGCGCGCAGGGTGTGAACATCGAGGTCGTTGGTGGGCTCGTCGAGCAGCAGCACGTTGGCGCCCGACTTGAGCACCTTCGCCAGGTGAACGCGGTTGCGCTCGCCGCCGGAGAGTGCGCCGACGGGCTTCTGCTGGTCGGCACCGCTGAAGTTGAAGCGTGCGCAGTAGGCCCGTGAGTTGAGCTGGCGGTTGCCGAGCACGATGATCTCGTTGCCCTCCGCGATCTCCTCCCAGACCGTCTTCCTCGGGTCGAGCGCATCACGGCTCTGGTCGACGTAGCCGAGGCGGACAGTGGCGCCCACGGTGAGCGTGCCGCTGTCGGGCTGCTCCTGGCCGACGATCATGCGAAAGAGCGTGGTCTTGCCGGCGCCGTTGGGGCCGACGATACCGACGATCCCGCCGGGGGGCAGGTCGAAGCTCAGGCTCTCGTAGAGCAGCTTATCGCCGTAGGCCTTGGTGACGCCCTCGGCGCGAACCACCACGTCGCCGAGGCGCGGGCCGGGGGGAATGAAGATCTCGAGCTCGCGGTCCTTCTGCTCCTGGCTCGCGTTGAGCAGTTGCTCATAGGCGCTGATGCGGGCCTTCGATTTGGCGTGGCGGCCCTTCGGGGCCATGTTGATCCAGTCGAGTTCGCGCTGGAGCGCCTTCTGGCGCTGGCTCTCAGCCTTCTCGTCGCTGGCGAGTTTCTGGCGCTTCTGCTCAAGCCAGCTGGCATAGTTGCCGCGCCAGGGGATGCCATAGCCACGTTCGAGCTCGAGGATCCAGCCAGCCACATTGTTGAGAAAGTGGCGGTCGTGGGTGACGGCGATGACAGTGCCCTTATACTCCTGCAGGTGGCGTTCGAGCCAGGCGACCGACTCGGCGTCAAGGTGGTTGGTGGGTTCATCGAGTAGTAGAATGTCGGGGGCCTGCAGCAGCAGCCGGCAGAGCGCCACGCGCCGCCGCTCGCCGCCGGAGAGCACACTCACCGGGGTGTCGCCGGGGGGGCAGCGCAGGGCGTCCATGGCCAGGTCGAGCTTGCTGTCGAGATCCCAGGCATCGAGGTGGTCGATCTTTTCCTGCAACTCGCCCTGCTCGGTGACGAGCGCATCGTAGTCGGCGTCGGGATCGGCGAAGCGCTCGGCGATCTCGTCGTAGCGTCTGAGCAGCGCGGCAGTCTCGGCCACGCCCTCTTCGACCACTTGGCGCACGGTCTTGCCCGGGTCGAGTTGCGGCTCCTGCTCGAGCAGGCCAATCCGATAGCCGGGAGCCATGGTCGTCTGGCCGTTAAAATCGGTATCGACCCCGGCCATAATGCGCAGCAGCGTGCTCTTGCCCGAGCCATTGGCGCCGATCACGCCGATCTTGGCGCCGTAGAAGTAGGAGAGGCTGATATCCTTGAGCACCTCGCGGTTGGGCGGGATGACCTTGCCCACGCGGATCATGGAGTAAATGATTTTATTGTCGGTCACGTGCCGTAGCTCCTCGATGTTGAGATGAAATTGGGGAAACCTGGTTTCCCCAGGCCTCTGCCCGCCGGGGCACAAACTGCGGCGCAACCCTCCGGGTTGCATCAGGGAAACCAGGGTTCCGCAGACCCCGGCCTGATGAAAGGGTTTGGGAGGGCTGCGGTCGCCACAGTATACCCTATGTTCATTCCGTGGGTGGGCGGCGCAGGCGCATACCAGCGACACCGTCGTGACGATCACCGGCCAGCCACACCAGGCCAGGCACTCGGTGCTGCCCGTGCGTCCCTTCTTCTGCGCATCCTGGTGCGGATGCGCTGCACCAATGCTTCGGCCCAACGAGCGCAACCGGGCACCGACGCTCGGACGGAGTACTAGCCCCAATACCTTTCAAATACGGCACAGCCCTCCTCCCAACCCTCTCAGGGGTAGGGTTTTTGGCGGATGGCGTCCTGATGCGCTGCTTGCCCTCACCCCCCTGCCCCCTTCGGCTACGCTTAGGGCAGGCCTCTCCCAGGCCAGGAGAGGGGGGTATGTTGTCGGCGTTGCGATGCGCCAGCTCTGCTG
>DAOUBZ010000265.1:0-2872 GCA_034432515.1 Chloroflexaceae bacterium
CAGCTCCACACCTCCACACCTCCACAGCTTCACACCTCCACAGCTCCACACCTCCACACCTCCACACCTCCACACCTCCACACCTCCACACCTCCACACGATCTACAGCCCCCGCACCGTCACCCCTGCCGCCTCGAGGCCCCGGCGCAGATGGGCAGCCCGTGCAGCGGCGCCGGGGGTGTCGCCGTGGATGCAGAGCGTATCGGCGACCACCGGTACCGGGCGCCCATCGGGGCCGCGCACCTGCCCCGTGGTGACGATCTGCAGCGCCTGGGCCAGGTTCTGCTCCGGGTCGAGGATGAGCGCCCCCGGCGCGCCACGCGGCAGCAGCGTGCCGTCGGCAGCATAGCCACGGTCGGCGAAGGCCTCACGGGCCACGGCCAGCCCCGCAGCCGCGCCGGCAGCCACCAGGGCCGAGCCGGCCAGCCCGACCAGCACCAGCTCGCGGTCGAAGGCCAGGACCGCCCGGGCGATCGCTTCGGCTACTGGCGGGGTGACGGCGGCCAGGTTGTAGAGCGCGCCATGGGGCTTGACGTGGCGCAGCCGCACCCCCTCGGCGCGGGCGATCGCGGCGAGCGCGCCGAGCTGGACGAGCACAGTGTCCTCGATCTCGGCCGGCGTCAGCGGCAGTACCCGCCGCCCGAAGCCCTCCAGGTCGGGGAAGCCCGGATGGGCGCCCACCGCCACGCCGAGTGCGTGGCACAGGCGCACCGTGCGGCGCATCACCCGGGGGTCGCCCGCGTGGGCGCCACAGGCCACATTGGCCGAGCTGACGTGGGGCAGCACGGCCTCGTCATCGCCCAGGCTCCAGGCGCCAAAGCTCTCGCCGCAGTCGCAGTTCAGGTCGATTGTGTCCATCATGGTATGCGTGAACTCCTTGGTGGGCAGAACGTAGCACAGACCCGGATCACTGTCAACGGACGTTTCGGCCCCCGGGGCCTACGCACCGTCGTTGGGGCAAGCCCCAAACCGCGGTTTGTCTGGTGGTGTTGGCGGCGCAGGCTTCACACCCCACCGCCGGAGGCGGATGTTGCACACGCCCTGGTATGCCCCACAACCGGTTGTGGTTGTGGTTTGCGGTATCATCCGTGATATTCTTCCTCCACAACTCCTGACGTGACGTGGTATCATTGTCCCATTCACGCCAGGCCAGATAATCGTTGTGTGGCAGTGTCGCAGCCTAAGCAGCGCAGGGAGGGATGCATGAAGACCTCTGAGACCGTCGCGGTGAAGCAGGCAGACATCACGTTTCCCGACTACATCAAGCATACCCGGCTGAAGGACTGGGTCAAGGAGATGGTGGCCCTCTGTCAACCTGATGCCGTTCACTTTTGCGACGGGTCGCAGGAAGAGTACGACACGCTCTGCAACCAGATGGTAGAGAGCGGCACCTTTATCAAGCTCAACCCCGAGAAGCGCCCCAACTGCTTCCTGGCCCGCTCCGATCCCAGCGATGTTGCTCGCGTCGAGGATCGCACCTTCATCTGTTCGGTCTCCAAGAGTGATGCCGGCCCGACCAACAACTGGATGAACCCGAAGGAGATGAAGGAGATCCTCAACGGGCTCTTCACCGGCTGTATGCGCGGCCGCACGCTCTACGTCATCCCCTTCAGCATGGGGCCGATCGGCTCGCCGATCGCGCACATCGGTATCGAGATCACCGACTCGCCCTACGTGGTGGTCAACATGCGGATCATGACCCGTATGGGCAAGGCGGTTTATGATGTGCTCGGCGAGGACGGCGAGTTCATCCCCTGCGCGCACACGGTAGGCGCGCCGCTCGAGCCTGGCCAGAAGGACGTGGCCTGGCCCTGCAATCCCGACACGAAGTATATCGTGCACTTCCCGGAGGAGCGCTCGATCTGGAGCTACGGCTCCGGCTACGGCGGCAACGCGCTGCTGGGCAAGAAGTGCTTCGCGCTGCGCATTGCCTCGGTAATGGCCCGCCAGGAGGGCTGGCTGGCCGAGCATATGCTCATCCTCGGGGTCAAGGATCCTGGTGGCCGCAAGACCTACGTGGCTGCCGCCTTCCCCTCGGCCTGCGGCAAGACCAACTTCGCCATGCTCGCGCCGCCCAAGGCCTTCCAGGAGGAGGGCTGGGAGGTCACCACGGTTGGTGACGACATCGCCTGGATCAAGCCGGGCAAGGACGGCAAGCTCTACGCGATCAACCCGGAGTCGGGTTACTTCGGCGTGGCCCCCGGCACCTCCTACGATACCAACGCCAGCGCGATGGAGAGCTGCAAACGGGACACGATCTTCACCAACGTGGCGCTCACCGACGATGGCGATGTCTGGTGGGAGGGCATGACCAAGGAGAAGCCGGCCCATCTGATCGACTGGAAGGGCAAGGACTGGACGCCCGAGAGCACCACGGCTGCCGCCCACCCCAACGCCCGCTTCACCGCCCCGGCGATCAACAACCCCGTGCTCGACCCGGCCTGGGACGATCCGGCCGGCGTGCATATCCAGGCCTTCATCTTCGGCGGGCGCCGCAGCACCACCGTGCCGCTGGTCTACCAGGCCTTCAACTGGACCTATGGCGTCTACCTGGCCGCCACCATGGGCTCGGAGACGACGGCTGCCGCCTTCGGCCAGCAGGGTGTGGTGCGACGCGACCCCTTCGCCATGCTGCCGTTCGCCGGCTACCACATGGCCGATTACTTCAACCACTGGCTGCAGTTCGGCCGCGAGATCTACAACCCGCCGCGCATCTTCGGCGTCAACTGGTTCCGCAAGGATGAGCACGGCAAGTTCGCCTGGCCCGGTTTCGGTGACAATATGCGCGTGCTCAAGTGGATCGTGCAGCGCGCCCACGGCGAGGCCTTCAGCGTCGAGAGCCCGATCGGCTGGATCCCCAACTACGAGCACC
>DAOUBZ010000266.1:0-8685 GCA_034432515.1 Chloroflexaceae bacterium
CGCTCAATAGCCACCAGCACGCGGTTGCCTCCGGCCCGCAGGCGGGCGGAACGCCCGCGCACCCGGCGTGAGCAAAACGGGATTTGCCAGCAGTATTGTGCAACGTCGGAACGCGAACGCATCCTGAGTAGCGCGCAGCGCGTACGGGGTTTGCCGGCAGTATCGTGCAACGTCCGCCTCCGGCCGTAGGGTATGGGGCTTGCCCTATTCGACGCTGGGGAGCAGAGCGCGAACCTGGGCTGCGCTCTCGGCGGCCAGGGCTTGCTCGGCGATGGCGCGGGCCTGCGCACTGTCGGTTGCCTGCACAGCGGCGCGCACCGCTGCCAGGGCGGCGGGTGCGCAGCTCAGTTCGTCGATGCCCAGGCCGATCAGCAGGGTGGTGGCGTCGGGGTCGCCGCCCAGTTCGCCGCAGAGCGTCACCGGCCGCCCGTGGCGATGGGCTGCCGCACAGGCCATGGCGATCAGGCGCAGCACCGCCGGGTCGAGAGGCTGGTAGAGCTCGGCCACCTGGCTGTTGCCACGGTCGCAGGCGAGCGTGTACTGGGTCAGGTCGTTGGTGCCGATGCTGAAGAAATCGGCGTCGCGGGCGAGGGCCTCGGCGTTGAGCGCCGCGGCGGGCACCTCGATCATGACCCCGATCTGGACGGTAGGGCAATGGCGCTGGCCCGCGGCCGCCAGTTGGCGGTGAGCCTCATCGAGCAGAGCGCGCACCTGGCGCAACTCGGCAGCGCTGGTGATCATCGGCAGCAGAATCCGGATGTCGGCCTCGGCCCCGGCGCGGAGCAGGGCGCGGAGTTGCGGCAGCAGGATCTCGGGGCGGCTCAGACCGATGCGGATGCCGCGCCAGCCAAGGAAGGGGTTGGCTTCAGCCGGCAGCGGCAGGGCGGGCAGGTGCTTGTCGCCGCCCACGTCGAGCGTGCGCACGGTGATCGGCAGGCCCGGCACTTCGGCGGCGATGGCGTTGTAGAGGGCGAGCTGTTCGGCTTCGTCAGGCAAGTCGGGCCGTTCCAGGAAGAGCAGTTCGGTGCGCAGCAGGCCAATGCCCTCGGCGCCCCAGGCGCGGGCAGCGTGAGCCTCGGCGGGGGTGGCGACATTGGCCAGCAGGCGCACGCGCCGGCCATCGCGGGTATGGACCGGGCCACGGGCCGCGCTGCGCAGCGTTGCGGCGCGGGTCTTCAGTTCACGCTGGCGGGCGTGCATCTGAACCAGCAGCGCGTTGGGCGGATCCAGCGTCAGGGTGCCGGTATCGCCATCGAGGGCAACCATGCGCGCGCTGGCGGCAGCGTGCAGGAGCTTGTCGCCGAGGCCAACCACTGCGGGGATGCCCAGGCCACGGGCGAGAATGCAGGTATGGCTGGTCAGCCCTCCCGCCGCCAGGGCAAAGCCCTGCAGCAAGTTCCGCGGCACGTTCATCAACTCCGAGGGGCCGAGCTCGCGGGCGACGACCACGGCGGGCGCGGTGAGTTGCTCCGCGAGGCCACGGCTTCCGCTCAGCACGCGCCGGACCTGCCGGGCCACATCGCGGATATCGGCGGCGCGGGCGCTCAGATAGACGTGATCAAGCCGCTCCAGTTCGCTGGCCTGTTCCTCGGCGGCGGCGCTGAACGCATCGGCGGCGGGCCGCCCGGCCTCGACCACCAGGGCGACAGCGCGATCGCGGAGCGCCGGATCGCGGAGCAGGACGCGGTGGGCAGCGAAGATCTCGGCTTCCTCACGCTTCCCCTGGCCGCGCAGGCGCTGCTCATAGGCGGCGATGGTCGTATCGACCCTGGCAATGGCGGCACTGAGGCGCGCGAGCTCCTCGGTGGGCTCGCCACCCGGCGCCCCGGGCGCAATGCCAGGGTCGTAGACCACAGCCGGGCCGCTGGCAATGCCAGGGGCAGCGGCCTGGCCAGTGAAGGTACGCGTCGTCATACCGTATCCGCGTGCCGCTGCCCGTGGCGCGCGTGCATCAGCGGAGACCAAGCACCCCGTGTGCGATCACGCCCCGCAGGATCTCCGAGGTGCCCTCGCCGATGGTGAGCAGGCGCGTATCGCGGTACATCCGCTCGACCGGGAATTCCTGGCTGTAGCCATAGCCACCGAAGACCTGGATGGCATCGCGGCAGACCCGCTCCGACACCTCGGAGGCATAGAGCTTGGCCACTGCGGCCTCGCGATGGAAGTGCCGGCCCTGGTCCTTGAGCCAGGCTGCTTTGTAGACGTAGAGCCGCGCGGTGGTAATGCCGACCTCCATATCGGCGATCATATTGGCGACGGACTGGTGCGAGCCGATCGGCTTGCCGAAGGCCTCGCGCTCGCGCGCGTAGCGCACCGCGGCCTCGAAGGCGCCCTGCGCCAGGCCCACCGACATCGCCCCGATGCTGATCCGGCCGCCATCGAGCACCCGCAGGAACTGCACGAAGCCGTGACCGCGATCGCCCAGCATGTTCTCCTTCGGTACGCGCACATTCTCGAGCATCACCGCAGTCGAGACGGAACCACGCAGACCCATCTTCGGCTCGTGCTTGCCGAAGCTGAGGCCCGGTGTGCCACGGGGCACGATCAGCGCCGAGATGCCCTTCTTGCCCCGGTCGCGGTCGGTCACCGCAGTGACAATGATGTGGCCGGCCATGGGCGCATTGGTGATCCACATCTTCTGGCCGTTGATCACCCACTCATCGCCCTCGAGCACGGCGGTGGTGCGGGTTGCCCCGGCGTCGGAGCCGGCGTGGGGCTCGGTGAGGCCAAAGGCGCCGAGGTACTCGCCCCTAGCCGCGGGGACGAGGAAGGTGCGCTTCTGCTGCTCGGTGCCGAACATGGCGATCGGCGCCGAGCCAAGGCCCATGTGGGCAGCGTAGGCCAGCGCAGTGGAGCCGCAGACCCGGGCCACCTCTTCGACGGCGATGCTGGCGCTCAGCGTGTCGGCGCCAGCGCCGCCGTACTCCTCGGGGAAGGGCAGGCCCATCAGGCCGAGCTTCGCCATCTTCGCGAAGGTCTCAGCGGGGAATTCGCCCGTCTCATCAACGTGACGCGCCCTGGGCGCGATCTCCTTCTCGGCAAATTCACGCACCGTCTGACGGATCAACTCTTGCTCGCGGGTCAGGTCAAAATGCATCGTTGTGCTCCCTTGCAACACCTACTCGTGGGTCCCGTGTCGGCGCTAGTCCTGGAAGGTCAGCATCTCCACGCCCTCCATCGTTTCGGCGATCAGGTTATCGACCACCGCCTTGAGGTCGCCCGTCTCGGCAAACACGCGGAGCTGGCGGTCGGCGCTGCTGCCCTCATCGGCAATCTTCAGCAGATACTCGACTTCTTTGCGCGAGCCGAGCATATCGACCACATCATCGACCAGGGCCACCATCTCGTGGACGAGGGCTTTGGTTTCGACCTCGGCCCGCTTGCCGAAGTCGATCAACTTGCCTTCGAGGCCCCAGCGCTGGGCGCGCCACTTGTTCTCGGTGATCAGCGCGCGGCGATAGACGCGGAAAGTGGTGTTCTCTTCGAACATGCGATAGAACTTGACGATGATCGCCTGCATCATTGCAGCCAGCGCCAGGCACTCCTCCTGGCGGGTCGCGATATCGCAGACGCGGAACTCGAGCGTGCCGAAGAAGGGGTGGGGCCGCAGGTCCCACCAGATCTTCTTGCCATTGTCGATGCAGCCGGTGTTCACCAGCAGCTGGATGTGGCGTTCAAACTCGCCGGCCGAGTTGAATGAGGGCGGGATGCCGGTGCGGGGAAAGCCGCTGAAGACCACGCTGCGGTAGGACTTAAAGCCGGTATTGCGGCCCATCCAGAAGGGCGAAGAGGTAGAAATGGCGAGCAGGTGCGGGCAGAGGTAGCGCGCCACGTTCATCAACTCGATCGCCACCTCGTTGTTCGGCATACCGATGTGGCAGTGCATGCCGAAGATCAGCAACTGCAGCGCTGCGTCCTGCATCTCGCCGACCACGGCGTGGTAGCGCTCGTGGGGGAAGATCTCCTGGGTCATCCACGAGGAGAAGGGGTGGGTGCCGGCGGCGACGATCTTGAGCCCGTGGCGGGCGGCCAGACCGGCGATCGTGCCGCGCAGGTGGGCGATCTCGCCGCGGGCCTCGGCGATGGTGCGGCAGGGGCGTGTGCCGACCTCGACGATGCTCTGGTGCATCTCCGGCTTGATCTGCTCGCGCAGGATTCGGCGCCCCGGTTCGAGAATCTGGGTAATGTAGGAGCGCAACTCGCGGGTTTCCGGGTCGACGATCTGGTACTCTTCCTCGATCCCCAGGGTGAAGGCAAAGTCGGGGTCCATCGGGTTATAGACGCTCACTGGCCGCTCCTCGCCCGCTGGTGCTGATTCTGTTCAGAGGGTGTCATCAATCATTATACACGCACATGGCTGGCCCGGGACGGTGCGCTGTCAGGGTTCTTACAACGTCCGCCGCCAGCGGGGGAGTGGGGCGGCCTACGCCGCCAACAAGCTGTTTGTTTCGTTGGTTCTGGCGGCGCAGCCGCCAGAACCAACGAAACAAAACCGTGGTTAGGGCTTGCCCCAAAGACGTTGCATCAACCCTGCATCACGAGCGGGCCGGGCGCGACCCGGCACTCCGCCGCTGGCGCCAGCGTTCGCGCAGGTAGGCCAGGCCGTTCCGCTGGTAGACCAGCCACTCCACGACGAGCACGATCAGCGCGACCAGCGCCACCCAGCGCCAGAACTCCTGGCGGCTGTCGCGCTCCCGCGAGACGGTGCTGCTCGCCCCGCTCGTCTGGGGGACGCTCAGGTCACGCTGGGCGGCGATGCGCGACTCGGCGGGGGCAAAGAGGTTGATGGCGTAGCGGTGGCGGCCCACCACTTGCTCGCCGGCCAGTTCCTCCACCAGGTACACGCCCAGGGCGTCGGTGTCGGCATAGATCGCCTGGCCGGCCTGGATCTGCACCTCGCCACTGCGTGAACTGACGGTGTGCCCGTCGGGGCGGGTGACCCGCACTTCGCTGATCGCGTCGTCGACCTGGCGGCTGAGCGGCTGACCGGGCAGTAACTGGGCAGCCTCGGCGCCACTGCCGGGCGCCAGGAAGTTCATCAGGTTGGAGAGCAGGAGCGGGAAGGCAATCTGTAGCGGCAGGTCGGACTCGTGCAGGTCGAAGGCCAGCACGGCCACGCGCCGTCCCTCCCGCTCGCCAACGACCAGCAGCGGGCCGCCGTCGCTATCGACCACCACGCGGCCCCAGCTGCCCGGCACGATCCGTGCCGCCTTGAGCACGCTGACCTCGCTCAGGCTCACGTTGCGCAGGATCGGTTCCTGGCCGCCGCTGGGGCGCAGCAACGGAAACTCGATCGTGCCGGTCACCGAGAAGTATGGGCTGGAGCGCACGGGGTTGATGAACAGCAGATTGCCGGGCGGCAGTTCGGCCGGCACCACGCCGTCGAAGATGGTCACCGGCACCTGGGCCACCGTCTCGCTGAAGGTCGTGGTGCTGGTGGGCACGCTGGTGACGCGGATGCCGGGGAGCAGGCTCAGGCCGGTCTCCAGGAAGCGATTGCCAGGGGTGACCACACGCACATTGACTGCCTCGCCGACGCTGCTGACGGCGAAAGCGCGGTCATCGGCGGGCAGGGCATCTTCGCCGGCAAGGCGGGCTTCCACCACCTGCACCTGGGCGGGGATCTCAACGATGATGCTCTGCTCGCGGCCGGGGTCGAGGCTCAGGTTGTAGGCGTTGAAGAGCGCGCCGTCGAGATAGAGATCGAGGCGGCGGTTGGCGATCGCCTGGCCGTAGTTGGTGGCCTGGACGAAGAGGGTCTGCCCGCTGGTGGCCGGCTGCAGCGCAATGGCGCTGATCGCCATATTCTCGCTGGCGCGACCGATCGGGAAGTAACTCACCCGCGCGGGCACCCGCAAGTTGGTCGGGAGGGTTACATTGCCATCGGAGATGATCGCCACCTCGCTGTCCTCCTCGCGGGCGGCGAGCGCGGCAGCGAGGGTGAGGGCCGGCGCGAGGTCGGAGCCACCCCCATTGGAGGGCTGGATCTGCTCGATGGCGCGCCGCAGTTCGCGGCGGTCGGCGGTAGCGGCGGCGGGCACCGCCATGCGTCCGCCGGCGGCGATCACGGTGGCCCGTCCGCCGTCGGGCAGCTGGTCGATCAGCTGGTAGGCCCGCTCTTTGGCGGCCTGCAGGCGGGTGGGCGGCTCATCGGTGGCGCTCATGCTCGCCGAGTGGTCGATGATCAGGATCAGGTTACGCCCGCTGATCCCCTGGGCCGCCAGGAAGGGCCGGGCCAGGGCGAAGACGAGCAGCAGCATCAGCAGCAGCTGCAGCAGCAGCAAGAGGCTGCGGCGCAGCTTCTGCCAGGGGGCGTTGGCCTCAACATCGCGTACCATGCGCTGCCAGAGGAAGGTCGAAGAGACGGGCCGTTCCTCACGGCGCAGCTTCAGCAGGTACATCGCCACGATGAGCGGGCCAATCACGGCCGCGGCCAGCAGGGCGAGAGGTGAGATCAGGGACATAGGTGGCGCTCAAATCCGCTTGATAATCTGGTCTTCACCGCCACGGCGCTACAAGCTGGTCGTGTCGAGCTGTGGAGCGGTGGCACAACGCTCACGTTGGAATGGGCGACGCTGAAACACGTTACAGGTCCGGTTCGCCCCGGCGGGATGGCAGGCCCGCGGTGTTCAGCGCAGCACACCCCGGCGGCGCAAGCGCCCGAGCACGAACTCCTCCACCGGCACGCTGGTATCGACCGGCAGATAGGTGATGCCGCGCCCGCTGCAGTAGCTTTCCACCTCGGCGCGCCAGCTGGCCAGTTGCTGCTTGTAGCGCCGGATCAGCTCCAGGTCGGCGCTGATCTCCACTGGAGAGCCACCCTCAACGTCGATCAGCTTGAAGTCACCGTCGAGTTCGGGCTCAAGCTCCTGGGGGGCGAGGATGTGCATCACCGTGATCTCGAAGGGCCGCGAGGACAGCGCGCCGAGCGCGTCTCTCCAGCCGGCGTCGAGCAGGTCGGAGCAGAGCAGGAGCGGCCCGGTGGCGCGCGCAGTCTGGATGTAGCGGTGGCAGGCGCGGGCGAGATCGCCACCCGCGCCTGCCTGCAGGCGCTGGAGGAAGGTGAAGAGCGGCACGGCGCCGCGCTTGCCGCGCACGCCCGGCAGCTGGGCGTCAGCTGGACCGGTGCCAAAGGCCGTCACGCTGACCCGGTCGAGGTTGGCCAGGGCAATGTAGCCATAGGCTGCGGCGAGCTGGCGGGCGTAGTGGAGCTTGTTGGGCGTGCCCCAGTCCATCGAGGCGCTGGTATCGACGAGCAGGTGGACCTGCAGCTCCTCCTCGGCAACAAAGAGCTTGAGGTAGAAGCGTTCGGCGCGGGCGTAGAGGTTCCAGTCGATCTGGCGGATATCATCGCCCCGGGTGTAGGGGCGAAAATCGGCGAACTCCACTGAGGCCCCGCGCCGCGGGCTGCGCCGCTCACCCTGAATATCGCCGGCCATGGGCCGCCGCGTGAGTAGTGCGAGGCGGTCAAGCTGGCGCAGGAAGCTCGACTCAAGCAGGGGCGCGCTGGTCG
Source organism: Chloroflexaceae bacterium (assembly GCA_034432515.1). Classification (GTDB taxonomy): domain Bacteria; phylum Chloroflexota; class Chloroflexia; order Chloroflexales; family Chloroflexaceae; genus JACAEO01. The sequence goes on from DAOUBZ010000266.1 coordinate 7,514, forward strand.
TCACCGGTGGCACTCACTCTTCCTTGACCGCTTCGAGCACACCCTTGACGATCTCGTCGGGGGCGATGCCCTCGGCCTGGGCTTCGAAGTTGAGCACGACGCGGTGGCGCAGGGCGGGGAGTGCCGCGGCCTTGAGATCGGCGAAGGCCACGTTGTAGCGCCCATCGAGCAGGGCGAGGATCTTACCGGCGAGGATCAGGGCCTGCATGCCACGGGGCGAGGCGCCGTAGCGCACATACTGCTTCGTGATCGCCGGCGCCTCGCGGGCCTCGGGGTGGGTGGCGCTGATCAGGCGGGCAGCGTAGGCCAGCACATGGCTGGCGATCGGCACGGTGCGGGCCAGTTCCTGCATCTCGATGATCATTGGCCCATTGGCGACGTGGCGGGTCGTTGGCTGGCGAGCGCCAGTGGTGCGCTGGGCGATCTCCACGAGCTCGGCGGTGGTGGGAAAGACCACGTTGATCTTGAAGAAGAAACGGTCCAGCTGGGCCTCGGGCAGCGGATAGGTGCCCTCCATCTCCAGCGGGTTCTGGGTGGCGAGCACGAAGAAGGGCTGCTCAAGCTTGTGGATGGTCTTGGCGACCGAGACGGTACGCTCCTGCATCGCCTCAAGCAACGCCGATTGGGTCTTGGGCGTGGCGCGGTTGATCTCATCGGCGAGGACCATATTGGCAAAGATCGGTCCGGGCTCGAAGCGGAAGCTCTTGCGGCCCTGCTCATCCTCGCTGATCAGGGTCGTACCGATGATATCGGCGGGCATCAGGTCGGGTGTGAACTGGATGCGCGAGAAGCTGCAGTCGATTACGTCCGCCAGGGTGCGAACCAGGGTCGTCTTGGCCAGGCCGGGCACGCCCTCGAGCAGCGCATTGCCGCCGGCGAGCAGGGTCACCACCACCTGGCGGATCAGGTCACGCTGGCCGACGATCACATTGGCGACTTCGGCCTCGATCAGCTGGGCCCGCTGCCGAAACTCGTCGGGGCTGATGTGGGGCGCCCCGGGCCCCGGCTGGGCTGGCAATGGTGCGGTCATGGAGGCTCCTCGTGCATCGTGGTGCGGACGTTGTTCTATTCTTTCGACGTCGCGGCGGGCTAGGGCTGATGCAACGTCCCTGGGGCAAGCCCCGGACCCCGGGTTGCTGGTTGGTGGGGGCGCCACAGCCGCCCCCACCAAC
>DAOUBZ010000267.1:0-6938 GCA_034432515.1 Chloroflexaceae bacterium
CCGGCAAACCCACCCAAAAAACTGGGGGTTGGGGCTTGCCCCAAAGAGGGGTAACAGCCCGGTCGCCAGCCAGGCGCCGCACTGTCGGCGCTTTGCACATTGATCGCACCGGGGTTCACAAGAAACAGGGCGTTGAATCGGCCCCGCTGCGGTGCTAAGATAGCCCCATCGCACGAGAGAAGCTGACCTGGCCAACAACGTCGTTGGCTCCGCTCAGCCGAGCGGAAATGCGAGGACGCACGATGAACAACAAAGATGATCTGGTGATCCGCGTCGCAGGTGAGAGCGGCGACGGGAGTACCGCCACGGGTGAGATGCTGGCCCAGGCCGCCGCCCGCTCCGGGTTGCAGGTTTTCACCTTCCGCACCACGCCAGCCGAGATCAAAGGCGGCCCGGTGATGTTCCAGGTGCGCGCCTCCAACGCGCCCGTCCGCTCCCAGGGCGACGCGGTGGACGTGCTCTTTGCCTTCAACCAGGAGGCCTGGGACCTGCACCACGCCGACATGGTCGCCCCCGGGGTATTGCTCTACGACCCCGAGAGCTTTACACCGCCCGAGCACTTCAGCGGCATCGCCTACCCGGTGCCGATCGGCCGGATCGCCCAGGAGGCCGGCAGCCGCCGCGGCAAGAATGTGGTCGCCCTGGCGGTGGCCGCGGCCCTGTTCGGCCTCGGGCGCAGCAAGCTCGAGGATATCGTGCGCGCCAAGCTCGGCAAGAAGGCTGCCCTGCTCGAGTCGAACCTCGCCGCGCTCCACGCCGGCCTGGCCTACGCCCAGGGCCTCGCCAAGCTCGACCCGCTGTGGCTGGAGGCCAGCAGCGAGCACGAACGGCTCGTGCTGACGGGCAACCAGGCGATTGTCGCCGGCGCCTTGCACGCCGGGGTGCGCTTCTATGCCGGCTACCCGATCACGCCGGCCTCCGAGATCATGGAGGGCCTGGCCGGCATCCTGCCCCAGATCGGCGGCGCCTTCCTGCAGGCCGAGGACGAGATCGCCTCGGCCATGGCCTGCGTCGGCGCCTCCTTCGGTGGCGCCAAGAGCATGACCGCCACCTCCGGCCCCGGCCTGGCGCTGATGAGCGAGGCGATTGGCTATGCCAGTATGACCGAACTGCCCCTGGTGGTGGTCGATGCCCAGCGTGGCGGCCCCTCCACCGGCCTGCCCACCAAGATGGAGCAGTCCGACCTCAACCTGGCACTCTACGGCGGCCACGGCGACTCGCCACGGATCGTGCTCGCCCCCGGCAGTGTGGCCGAGTGCTTCCACCTCACCGTCTGGGGCTTCAACCTCGCCGAGAGCTACCAGTCGCCTGTGATCATCCTCAGCGACTACTCGCTCTCCTTCCGCACCGAGACGGTCGAGCCCTTCGACCTGGCGAAGTATCCCGTGATCGACCGGCATACCCCCGCGGAGCCGCTCCAGCCGGGCCGCTATCAGCGCTACTATGTCAACGGCAGCTATGTCTCACCCATGGCCCTGCCGGGGATGGCCAATGGCCAGTACACCGCGACCGGCCTCGAGCACGATGCCTTCGGTCACCCGGACTACAGCTCCGCCCGCCACGTGGAGATGAGCGAGAAGCGCTGGCGCAAGCTTGAGCCCCTGCGCCATAGCCATGACTATGTGCGCCGCTTCGGCGCCGAACGGGCCAGGGTCGGCCTGCTCTGCTGGGGGACGACCGCCGGCCCGTGCCGCGGCGCGGTCTTCCTCGCCGCCCAGGAGGGCCTGCCCCTCGCTATGCTCCAGGTCCAGATGCTTGCCCCCCTGCCGGTCGACGCGATCCGGGCCTTCGTTGAGAGCGTCGAGCTTGTCCTCGTGCCCGAGGTGAACTATCAGGGCCAGTTTGCCAGGCTTGTGCAGGCCGAACTGGGCATCCGCGTCGCGAGTTTCACCCAGTACACCGGTATGCCCTTTAAGCGCCACGCCATCCTGCACAAGGTCCACGAACTGCTGGGTATGGACGCGCCAGTCGGACACCAGGTGGAGTTGTAGCGCGCGCGTGAGCCGCTCAGGAGGATGACAATGTCAGCCGAGACCATTCCGGTAACAGCGGTCGTGCGCACACCGGCCGATTACCGTTCCGAGCTCAAGCCGATCTGGTGCCCTGGCTGCGGCGATTTCGCCGTGCTGGCGGCGATCCAGCAGGCCCTCGCCGCGCTACAGGTCGATCCGAAGCACCTCGCCGTCGTCTCCGGCATCGGCTGTAGCTCGCGCCTGCCGGCCTTTCTCAACGCCTACGGGCTGCATACCGTCCACGGCCGGGCCTTGCCCACCGCCACCGGGCTCAAGCTCGCCCGTCCCGAACTCACCGTGCTCGCCGTGGGCGGCGACGGCGACTTCTTCAGCATCGGGCTTGGCCACCTGCCCCACGCCGTGCGCCGTGACGTCAACCTGACCTGCATCGTGATGGACAACGAGATCTACGGGCTGACCAAGGGCCAGACCTCGCCGACCAGCCCCATGGGCCACGTGACGAAGTCCACCCCCCACGGCAACCGGGCCGCGCCCCTGCACCCGCTGATGATCGCCATCGCCAGCGGGGCCACCTATGTGGCCCGCGGCTTCTCCGGCCAGCCCAAACAGCTCGCCGAGCTGATCCGCGATGGGATTGCCCACCCGGGCTTCAGCTTCATCCACGCCATGAGCCCGTGCGTCACCTTCTACGACACCTATAAGCTCTACAAGGAGCAGGTCTATAGCCTGCCCGCCGACCACGATCCGCGTGACGCCCAGGCGGCGATCCGCTACGCCATGGAGAGCGAGCGGCTGCCACTGGGCCTGATCTACCGTGCGCCACGGGCCGACCAGGCCACCGCCTCCGCCCCACAGCCCTTTGACACCACACGCTACCTGGAGCGCTATCGCGCCTGAGCTGAAGCATTCAGAATGGCCTGCCGCCTCTACCTCTGCAACGGCCCCCATTGCACCGCCCGGGGCGCGGACGCAACCCGCCGCGCCCTCGAACAGGCCCTCTGGGAGCTCGGGCTGCTCACCGCGGTCGAGTTGCAGCTCAGCGGCTGCCAGGACCACTGTGACTACGGCCCGAATCTGCTCATCTACCCCGGCGCCTGTCGCTACGTCGGCGTCACCCCCGAACGGGCCGCGGCGATCGCCGCCTGCCACCTGCGCGACGATGCACCCATTGCTGCCTGGCAGGCCACCCCGGGTATGCGCCGCGGTGCTGGTTGAACGACTTTCGCTAGCATCAACTTTCGTAATTGTCTGCTATAATGAACGGTAGTTATAGGCCGGGGCAACCAGCGCCTGGACGCACCACGCACGTCTGTCATTCTCACTCGGGGAGCATTGTTTATGGGCCTCTTCTCGCGCGGCACGCCAGCGATCACCGAACAGCAGGTCCTGGCCGCCCTCAGCCAGGTACAGGAACCCGAGCTCGGCGGCGACATCGTCTCGCGCCGTATGGTGAAGGACGTGCGCGTCGACGGCGGTGCCGTGCAGGTCACGATCGAGTTGACGACGCCGGCGTGTCCACTCAAGGATCAGATCCGGGCCGAGGCCGAGGCCGCCGTGCAAACCATCGCGGGCGTTGAGCAGGTGGGCATCGAGTTCACGGCCAACACGCGCCGCCCGGCCGGCATCCCCGAGCAGGCGCCTATCCCCGGGGTGGCCAATGTGATCGCCGTTGCCGCCGGCAAGGGCGGCGTGGGCAAGAGCACCGTCGCCGCCAACCTGGCAGTGGCCCTGGCGCTGGAGGGCGCGCGGGTCGGCCTGCTCGACGCCGATGTATTTGGCCCCAGCATGCCGCTGATGCTCGGCGTTCGCGGCCAGCCCGAGGCCTTCCAGAACGAGCAGGGCGAGGCGATGATGATCCCGCTTGAGGGCCACGGCATCAAGCTGATCTCGGTCGGCTTCCTGGTTGATGAGAGCCAGCCCGTGATCTGGCGTGGGCCAATGGTCAGCCAGCTGCTGCGCCAGTTCCTCTACAATGTGGCCTGGGCGCCGCTCGACTACCTGGTCATTGATATGCCCCCCGGCACCGGCGACATTGCCCTGACGCTGGCCCAGAGCCTGCCGCTCACTGGCAGCCTGATCGTCACCACACCCCAGGTGGTCGCCACCGCCGATGTCGTCAAGGCCATGGAGATGTTCAAGAAGGTCAATGTGCCGCTGCTCGGCATTGTCGAGAACATGGCCTACTTCATCGCCCCCGACACCGGCGCCCGCTACGACATCTTCGGCAGCGGCGGCGCCGAGCAACTCTCGGCGCGCCTCGGCGTGCCGCTGCTCGGCCAGATCCCGCTCGGCATCGCCGTGCGCGCTGGCAGCGACAGCGGCGCCCCCGCTGTGATCAGCGACGCCCCCGATGCCTATGCCGAGCTGTTCCGCCAGGTCGCCCGGCAACTCGCCGCGCGTATCAGTGTGCTGAAGTTCGCCGCTGCGTAAGAGTTGTGTCCATGACTAACGATCACCCAATGACGGGCGTCGTGCCAATCACCTTTTACGAGCCGCAGCGCATCCCCAGCTACCCCACCACCGTGCCCGCCCACGATAGCTTTGGGCGCCGCATCGACTACATGCGCATCTCGCTCACCGATCGCTGCAATATGCGCTGTGTCTACTGTATGCCCGCCATGGGCATGCAGTTCCAGCCCCGCCCCGAACTGCTCACCAATGATGAGTTGCTGCTGGTAGTGCGCGCCGCCGCTGCTGCCGGCTTCCGCAAGCTGCGCCTCACCGGCGGTGAGCCCACCCTGCGCCAAGACCTCGTCGAGCTCATCCGCGCTATGAAGGCGGTGCCCGGTATCGAGCAGATCGCCCTGACCACCAACGCCCTGCGCCTGCGCCGCCTCGCCGCACCGCTCAAGGCCGCCGGGCTCGACCGCGTCAACATCAGCATCGATAGCCTCGATCCGCTCAAGTTCCGCCAGATGACGCGCGGCGGCAACCTCGACGAGGTCTGGGCCGGCATCCGGGCCGCCGATGAGGTCGGGCTCCACCCGATCAAGCTCAACGCGGTGATCGTTCGCGGCATGAACGACGACGAGGTTGTGCAACTCGCCGCGCTGACCACCCACCACCCCTGGGAGTTCCGCTTCATCGAGGTCATGCCGCTCACCGGGGTGGCCGGCCTCGCCGAAGAGGGCGTGGTCAGCACCGCCGAACTGATCGCCCGCATCGAGGCCCACTTTGGCCCGCTGACCCCCTATGGCCAGGATCCGGCTGACCCGGCGCGACGCTACCGCATCCAGGGTGCCCCGGGTAAACTGGGCTTCATCAGCGCAGTGACCGACCCCTTCTGTGCCACCTGCAACCGCATGCGCCTCACCGCCGATGGCCGCCTGCACCTCTGCCTGCTCCGCGATGACGAGCTTGACTTGCGCGCCGCCATCCGCGCCGGGGCGAGCCAGGCCGAGGTGGAGCAACTCATCCGCCATGCGGTGCAGCTCAAACCCTGGGGGCACGGCCTCCCCGATGGCGTGCTCCCGACCCTGCGCGGCATGTCACAGCTTGGCGGCTAGACGTTCAGGCCAGCGCCTGCTCGATCGCATCAAGCGTCTCGGCGCTCAGTTCCAACTCGGCCGCGCCGATGTTCTCGTCCACCTGCTCCGGTCGCGTCGCGCCGATGATCACGCTGCTCACCGCCGGGCTGCGCAGCGCCCAGGCCAGCGCCAGGCGCGCCCGCGAGACCCCCAGTTGCTCTGCGATCGGTTTGAGCCGCCGCACCCGCTCCACGTTCGCCTCGGTCAAAAACCGCTCACGCGCCCAGTCCTCGCGGGCAAAGCGCGAGTCCGTGGGAATGCCCGCGTCGTACTTGCCCGTCAGCAGGCCCATCGCCAGCGGCGACCAGACCACCAGGCCGATGCCCCGCGGCTGGGTCACGGGCATGATCTCCTGCTCGACCCGTGCGCGCCAGATCATCGAGTACTGCGGTTGCTCGGTCTGCGGTCTGGCCCAACCATAACGCTCACAGATCGCATGGGCCGCGACGATCTCGGCGCCGCTCCACTCTGAGGTGCCCCAGTAGAGGACCTTGCCCATCCGCACCAGGTCGTTCATCGCCCGCGCCGTCTCCTCGATCGGCGTCTCCGGGTCGGGCCGGTGGCAGAAGTAGATGTCCACATAGTCGGTGCCCAGCCGCTGCAGGCTCTTGTCGATGCTCTCGAAGATGTGCTTGCGCGACAGGCCGCGGTCGTTCACATCGTCGCTCATCGGCCAGAAGACTTTGGTTGAGATTACCAGGGTGTGGCGCGGAAACTGGCGCAGCACCTCGCCCATCTGCACCTCGGCCTCACCCTTGCCGTAGATGTCGGCCAGGTCGAAGAAGTTGATCCCCCGTTCGTAGGCCCGCTCGACCACCTGTCGCGCTACATCCGCGGCAACCTTGCCTTCTCCGTAGTTGATCCAGCCGCCCAGGGCAACGGCGCTGACCTTCATGCCCGCGTCGCCCAGTCTGCGATATTTCACTGCTGAACTCCTTATCTTCCGCCGCACGAGGACCGCGCAGCGACAGCATACTGATGCTTTCGGGCGCCGACCCGCGCCGCGACGAGGCGATGACCCGCTGTCCAGGCAGTGCTCTAGGCCGCCCAGCTGCCCAGGCGCGGCACGAAGCCGCCGTGGCCATCGGGCTCGAGTAGCACGTAGGTGTACGATGCGGTGTAGTTGCGCTCGTCGGCGATCTCGGCCCAGCTATAGCTGCGGTGCTGCTCGTCCTTGAGATGGAGCGTCCAGGTTCCGCTGTTGAAGTAGTAGCCTGTCCGCCCATCGGGCAGGTCAATCGGGTCGCTGTAGCCGTCGAGTGGGCCGTGGGTATGGCCCATGACCACGGTGCTCAGGGTCGGGTCATTCTCCAGGGCGGCGCGCGCCGCCGCGCGGTAGGCGTCGCCAGCGCCGCCGCCGAGCACCACCACGCCGCCGGTGACCACGTCGCTCTCATCGAGCGTGAGCTGCGGCGCGGCGCCAGCCACGGCCGCCGCG
>DAOUBZ010000268.1:0-3936 GCA_034432515.1 Chloroflexaceae bacterium
CAGCAGACCGTGAAACTGCTCCTGAGCCTCAAGCTGCGGGAAATGGCCGCAGCGCGGGATGATCACCAGCCGGGCGCCGGGGATGGCGGCCTGGGCGTCCTGCGCGTAGCGCGCCGGGAACAACCGATCCTCGGCGCCCCAGACGATCAGCGTCGGGCAGCGGATCGCGGCGAGCCGTGCCAGGAGCCCGCTGCCCTTGAGGTCGTTGGCCTCGTAGTTGCGGCTCAGGGAGAGCATGGTGTGGCGCACCTGCGGATCGCCAAGGGTCTCGCGCCCGCGGGCGACCAGTTCGGGGGTGACGTAGCGCGCCGGGTCGGCGAAGGCGGCGCCGAGTTGCATGCGGATCACCGCTGGGAGCGCTGAGAGCGAGAGGATGGCCTCGCCAAGGAAGGGCAGCGCGCCGCCCTTGCGCATGAACAGCGGGAGCTGCATGAAGCCCTCGCTGTCGGCGAGCATCAGTCGCGTAACGCGGGTCGGGTGGAGCACGGTGGTGGCCAGGGCATGCTTGCCGCCCATCGAGTGGCCGACGACGGCGGCGCTTTCCACGCTCAGCGCCGTGAGCAGGCCGGCGTTGAGGTCAGCATAACGCTGGAGGCTATAGGCTGCGCCTCCCGGCTTATCCGAGTGACCGAAGCCCAGCGCGTCGGGCGCGATCGCCCGGTAGCCGGCCCTGGCCAGCTGGGCGATTGTCGGTCGCCAGTCATCGGCGCTGACCACAAAGCCGTGGAGCAGCAGCACGGCCGGCCCGCTGCCGGCCGTCAGTACACGTAGCCGTAACCCGTCGATCGTGACCATGGTTTCGTCAATGGCGATCGTTTGTTCGATCAGGTCGTGCATAGTGATACCTCACTGCCATCAGACCCCAAAGAGATGGGTCAGGCCGGTGCTGGCCGCCCCACCCAGGCTGAGCAGCATTGCCAGCCGGGCGTCAGGCACCTGGTTGGGGCCGGCCCGTCCCATCAACTGCTGGACGATCTCACAGGTCTGGTAGATTGCGGTGGCGCCCACCGGGTGGCCGCGCGCCTTCAGCCCGCCGAAGGTCGAGAGCGGCAGCGACCCATCGCGGGCAATCGCCCCCTCGGCGGCCAGGCGCCAGCCCTGCCCCGGCTCGGCAAAGCCGACCGCCTCCAGCGCCAGGCAGGCCATGATGCTGAAAGCATCGTGGACCTCGAACAGGTCGATGTCGTTCCGGTGAACGTTGGCCTTGCGAAAGGCATCGTGTGACGAGCGGGCGGCGGCGTAGAGGTGGAGCGGATCGGCCCGGTCGGCCACGCGAAACCAGTCGGTCGCCACGCTGGAACTGAGGATGGTGACCGGCTGGTCGGTGTAGGCGCGCGCCTCGCTGGTGCGCGTGAGCACCACCGCCGCGGCGCCATCGCAGACCGGCGAGGCATCGAACAGGCGCAGCGGCGGGTCAACCACCCGTGAGTTGTTGATCATCTCGTTGGTAACCTCGAGGTCCTTGAACAGCGCATTGGGGTTGGTGCGCGCATTGGCATGCGCATTGAGCGAGAAGCCGTTGAAGACCTCGACGGGCACCTGGTAGCGGTCCATGTACATCCGCATGAGCCGCGCGTTCATCGCGAGCAGCGTTGCGCCGGTCGGCGTCTCACTCTCGGCATCGAGCGCCTTGGCCAGCGCCTCGGTCGCCCCGCCGCCGCTCATCTTCTCGACGCCAAGCGCGACCGCCAGGCGAGCCTCGCCGCTGGCCACCGCGAAGTAGGCCATGCGCAGCGCCGCCGCCCCGGTCGCGGTCGCCGCCTCGACCTGGAGCGCCTCGACGCCGCGCAGCCCGGCGGCGCTGGCGATCAGCGTGGCAAGGTGTTTCTGGTTCTGCAGTTCGTCAGCGAGCATGTTGCCGACGAAGACGGCGTTGACACTCTCCACCCGGGCATCGGCCATGGCCAGCTTCAGCGCCTGCACCCCCATCTCACGGAGGGAGGCGCTGCTCGCTCTGGTCACCGGGATCTGGCCGATCCCGACGATGCTCACGCTCCGCAGTCCCTCGGGCATAGACCGTGCCTCCTGGATGCTTGTTCAGCGCAGAGGACGTCGAGGGTGCAGTGTTGCGCTGGGCGCTGCACATCGTGCCTCGCTCGCCAACCAGTGTAGCACAAGCCGGACGATCGGCTGCAGGGCTGATGGACCAGCCAAGGTGGTTGTTGCGATGGTTCTGGCGGCGCAGCTGCCAGAACCATCGCAACAACCGGGGTGTGGGGCTTGCCCCAAGGACATCGCATCGGCCCCGGTGCGTCGGGACGGCGGGTGGCCGTTGCGGCCAGAATTGGTATAATCCCGGGCGAGGAAGCATCTGACGAAAGCTCGCCTGTGGCCGCAACTGCTGCCCGTCGCCCGGGGCTGGTCTGGCTCTGGGGCGTCTTTAGCCTCCTGACACTCGCGTACCTCGCGCTCGCCCACGTCGTTCTGGCGCCGTTCGGCTACTACGGCAGTGTGTACGAGCCGCGGTTTGCCGACCCCTGGATTGCCCGCGCCGAGACCATCATGCGCGGTGGGCTGCTCTACCGCGACGTCCCGACCATGACGCCGCCGCTGGTCAACCTCTTGCTCGTTCCCCCGGTGCTGGTCTCGGGCTACTTCGGCCACCAGAACCCCGCCGCAACCCTGGCGTTCATGCTCTACTTTGCCCTCTTCACGCTGGCCACTGCCCACCTGCTGTACTTCGCGGCGGCGGAGCGGGCGGCAGGCCGGGCGGCAGCGCTCGCTTTTCTGCTCAATCCGCTGACCCTGGGCAATGCCATCCTGCGCCGCCAGGACGAGGCGATCCTGGTGTTCGGCTTCGCCCTGACGCTCTTCTGGCTCGGGCGGCGGCAGCACACCCGCGCCGCGCTCGCCCTCGGGGCCACACTGCTGATCAAGCTGACCGGCGCGCTCCTGATCCCGGTGGCGCTGCGGCACAGCCAGCGCCGGCGCTACCTGATCCTGCCCGGGCTGGTCTTTGCCCTCGCCCTGGCCCCTTTCCTGCTGCTGGCCGGCCAGCAGGCGCTGTTCTTCAACACCGGCCAGCGTGACGCGCAGCACCCCTTCCAGTTTGACGGCCTCAACCCCTTCGCCCTGCTTTACGCGGCCCGTGGCAGCTTGCCGCCCGATGGCGTGCTCTGGGCCTGGTCGGCTGTCTTCCTCGCGGGGATGGTGGGCGCCCTGGCCCTGATCCTGCTGCGCCCGCGGGGTGTCTGGGAGGATCTGAGCCTCCTGCTGGGCGTGACGCTGCTGCTCACGCCGAAGCTGCACTGCGGCTACTTCGCCTTGCTGGCCCTGAGCATGGCCCCCCTGGCCCGGCCCTACCGCCTGGGCGGCTGGCTGTGGCTGCTCGGGCTCCTGGTGCTGGTCGCCGATGGTATCAAGTGGCCCGCCGAGCACTTCCTGGCGGCCATGCTGCTGATGCTGCTGGCCCAGGGGCTGCTCGTGGGTATGCTCGTCCGCCTCCGGCGCGGCCCGGCGCCCACCCCACGCCCGGCGGCTCAAGCCGCGGGCTACGGTCTGCGAAGCCGGCCTGCGCCGACTCCAGCAGACGATGGCGACAACCTGCGCAACGGCAGCCGGAGCCTTCAGGCTCCCGGCGACCCGGCGCCCACCCCACGCCCGGCGGCTCAAGCCACGGGCTACGGTCTGCGAAGCCGGCCTGCGCCGGCTCCAGCAGACGATGGCGACAACCTGCGCAACGGCAGCCGGAGTCTTCAGGCTCCCGGCGACCCGGCGCCCACCCCGCTGGGGATGCCGCGCGTCGCCTGGTCGCCCCGGCTCCCGGGCCTGGCGGTGGGCACGCTGGCGCTCGGCCTCGCCGTGATCGCCGGCGCCCTGGCGCTGCCCCGGGCGCAGCGCTACGACATCGGCGCGCCAGGCGATTACGTGGCGGTCGGCGCAATGTTCGAGCGTGAGCAGCGCGACGGGCTGAGTTACCGCTGGACGCGCGCGGGC
>DAOUBZ010000269.1:0-3700 GCA_034432515.1 Chloroflexaceae bacterium
GCACGCCCTGCAGGGGGGCGGGCCGCCGGCCCGCGGCTTGAGCGGCCGGACGGTGGGAGGCGTTGCGCGTAGCGGCCTGACTCAACCCACCGGCTCACCGCGCCGCGACGGAGCGGCGCATGTGGGCGCTCCGGATGGCACGCAGCACGTCTTCCAGCTCGAAGGGCTTGCGCAGCACCTCGAGCGCGCCCAGGCGGCGCGCCTCGTCGATCTGGCTGCCGGTGGTCTGCCCGGTGAGCACCAGCACCCGCGCGTCGGGGTCGTAGGCCCGTAGCTCGCGCAGCAACTCCAGCCCGCCCATCCCCGGCATGGCCAGGTCGCTCAGCACCACATCAAACTCGCCCGCGCGATAGGCATCGAGCGCCGTCCGCCCATCGACGCACAGGGTCACGCGGTGGCCGATCTGCTCCAGCAGCCGGCGTAGTGAGCGCCCAACCGAGGCATCGTCTTCGGCCAGCAGGATGCGCAGGCTCGGCAGTTCGGCAGGTTCGCGCTCGCTCTCGGCCAGGGCCGCCGCGGCCTCGGGCGTGCTCACCACCGGCAGGCGCACGCGCATCGTCGTGCCCTGGCCGGGCTCGCTCTCGACCTCGAAAGTGCCGCCGTGGCTCTTGACGATGCCGTAGGACACCGCGAGGCCCAGCCCGGTGCCCGGCGTGGCGCTGCCGCCCAGGGCGCCTTTGGTGGTGAAAAAGGGCTCGAAGATCTTGTCGCGGATGGCATCGGGAATGCCGCTGCCCGTATCGCCCACTGCCAGTACGATCGCACGCTCATCGCCGTGGAGGCTCACCGTCAGCGTGCCGCCCTGCGGCTTCATCGCGTCGCGGGCATTGGTCAGCAAATTGAGGAAGACCTGGGCAAGCTGGCCGGCGTCGCAGATCGTTGGCGGCACGGGGTGAAGATCGCGCACCACCTGGATGTGATGCTTGCGCAGCTCGATCTCCATCAGCGTGAGCGTGCCCTGCACGGCATCGTAGAGGTCGGCCAGTTCGCGATGGGGCTCCTGGCGGCGGGCAAAGGTGAGCAGGCTGCCGGTGATGCTCTTGCCGCGCTTGCAGGTATCCACCACCACCTTGAGCGCCTCGGTCCTGGTCTCCTCGTCGTTGCTGCCGAGGCCGAGCTGGGCGTAGCCGAGCATGCCGCCCAGCAGATTGTTGAACTCGTGGGCGATGCCGGCGGCAAAGGTGCCCACGGCCGCCAGCTTCGACGACTGGACCAGTTCGGCCTGCGACTCCTGGAGTCGCCGGAAGAGGCGCGCATTGGCGATCACGGTGGCCGCCTGGCGGGCGAAGGCCATCAGCACGCGCTGCTCATCCTCGCTGAGGCCGCGGATCTCGGCAAAGGTCAGGCAGACCGCGCCCATCACCCGCTGCTCATCCACCAGCGGGATGCAGACCAGGGCATTCCAGTAGACCCCCTGGGTCAGCTCGGGCAGGGGCGCCAGGGTCTGGGTATGCTGATCCGTGAACATCACCACCCGCTCGCGGCCGAGCACCGCCTCGTAGCTCTTCGGCAGCGGCACGGGCACGGGATCGGGGCCGGTGGCAGCGAGCGGCAGATTGTGGGCGGCGACCAGCTGCGGCACCTGCTGGTCATCGAGCAGCACGACCCAGCCGTTGGCGGCGTTCATCTGCCCGGCCAGGCGGTCGACCAGCACCTGGAGCATGGTCGGCACGTCGCGGCTGGTGATCAGTGCGACCATCAGGCTCTGCAAGCGCTCAAGTCGCTCGGAGAGCGCGGTCGAATCATCGGCCATGGCGCGCAGCTCATTGCTGTAGCGGGTCAGCTCGCTCTGGTTGCGCAAGGCGTTCTGGAGCAGCACCATGGGCACGATGCCGAGAGCGATGGCGATGCCGTTGATCTGCCAGAGCAGGGCCAGCAGGCCACCGAGCGGCGCGAGCAGCAGCACGTACCAGGTCAACTCATCACGGCGCGGGCGCAGGCCCTCGCTGAGCGGGGTGCCCTCATTGAGGCGCCCGAGCAGCGCCACGGCGCCCCGCTCCACCAGGTAGAAGACCCCGCCGGTGATCAGCAGCGCCACCAGGGCCTGAACCGACGTGTAGGGCATGATCCCGCCCTGGGGGTCGCGGATCCAGGTGCCGACGTGGAGGGAAGCCAGGGCCACGCCTGCGGCGACGGCGAGCCAGCGCACCGCCACGGTCGAGAGGATCTTCCACCACTCCAGGTCGCGGGCGAGGGCGGCGCAGAGCGTGCCGAGCACGATCGCCCCCAGCAGCAACGGCCAGCTAAGCGAGGTGAGCGCGCCGATCAGCACGGCCACCGCGATCGAGACGATCCGCCCGTTGTCCATCTCGAAGGCAGTGAGGTCGGCCACCATCAGCATCGCGGCGAAGATCAGCGCCGCGAGCAACTCGGGGGCTGCGGGCGGGCGCCACTGAACGCCAGGCGCGCCGATTGCCACCACGAGCGCTATGAACCAGAGGCCGGCGAGGTAGAACTGCGCCGGCCGGGAGAGTGCGCGCATAGCCAGGGGCTCCTCGCGAGACCACCGCCGATGCACCCGCATCTGTTCACACTATAGCGTATCAGCAGCGGCGGAAGATGACGAGCTCGTAAGAAAGGCGCGCACAATCGCATTGAACAGCTCGGGGCGCTCGTCCTGGGCAAGCAGCGAGGCGCGGTCGAGCACCTCAAGGCGGGTCCGGGGGTTGGCGCGCAGGAAGCGCTCGGCCTGGCGCAGCGGCGTAGTGGTGGCCTGCTTGCCCCAGACGAGCAGGATGGGCTGCTGCAGGCCCGGGTATGTCTCACGCACCGAGCAGTTCAGCAGCCCGGTCAGAAAGCAGATCGGCGCATAGTAGGCGCCCGGGCGACGGCAGGTGTAGTAGAAGCCGTCGTGGGTCTCGGGGGTGACGCACGATGGGTCGTGGTAGGCCTGGGAGCGGAGGAAGTAGGCCGTGCCTGCTCTGCTGGTCAGACTATCATAGATGCGCTGGCCGACCGGCCCGCGCAGCGCGCGGTAGGCGGCCCAGCCCAGCGGCCCGGCCGGGTCGGCCAGTTGCTCGAGGCCGGTCGGGCAGACCAGGACAAGCGCGCTCACGCGCTCGGGCCAGCGGGCGGCCGCGTTGATCGCATAGGCTGCGCCAAGCGAACTGCCGACCAGGGCGGTCGGCGCGCCGATCTGGCTCAGGGCGGCGCCGATCTGGTCGATGTAGTCCTCGGCGCTATAGCTGCGCGCCGGGCGGTCGCTATTGCCGTAGCCCAGCAGGTCGAGCGCATGGACGGCAAAGTCATCGCGCAGCCCGTTGAAGGGGCCGCGCATCTCGAAGGCCGAGGCAGCCGCGTTGATGCTGTGGATGAGCAGCACCGGGCGCCCGGCGCCGGCCGTGTAATGGGCAATGCGCGCGCCGCGCCAGTCGAAGTGGCTGGGAGTCACGGGCAGCAGCGGCAACAGTGGAAGTTCAGCCATATGAAGTATGCGTGAGGACGCAGCATGCCGCGCCCATATTTGCACTGACTCGGGGCAAGCCTTAACAATCCGATACGCCCCGTAGCGGGAGGCGCAGGGCTGATGCAACGTCCCGGTTTTCGCACCCTTCGCTACGCGCTGCGCGCCACTCAGGGTGCGTTCGCGTTCCGACGTTGCACAATACGGCTGGCAAATCCCG
This sequence comes from Chloroflexaceae bacterium, assembly GCA_034432515.1. Lineage (GTDB taxonomy): Bacteria > Chloroflexota > Chloroflexia > Chloroflexales > Chloroflexaceae > JACAEO01. The sequence continues at coordinate 3,624 of DAOUBZ010000269.1, forward strand.
TTTTGCTCACGCCGGGTGCGCGGGCGTTCCGCCCGCCTGCGGGCCGGAGGCAACCGCGTGCTGGTGGCTATTGAGCG
>DAOUBZ010000270.1:0-1846 GCA_034432515.1 Chloroflexaceae bacterium
GAAGCATTGGGACAGCCAACGCTTCGACCTGACGAGCGTACTCCGGCACAGTCTGGATATCGCGTCGACAATGACCCGGCTTCCTGACCTGGGAGAAATATTACCCCAATTGTTGCGGAACATATACCCAAAGTTGATGGGGCAATAATTCCACACGGTAATTCTTCGTGTAGGATGCCGCTAACCAACTTCCCGGCCCGCTCTACACTCAATTGGCGACGTCCCACCACGCAAACGAGCAGGCCTATTTCCTCCAGTGGCAAGGCGTCCGTAGGCATGTGCTGCGGGGCAACCCGCCAGTCGGCTTCACCATACCCAGCGCGCGGGGTATGGGGTTTGCCGCGGCCAGCACAACGACGTGAGAAAGGGACATCGCTGTGGCCAAGGCGTACACCGCACCGGCGACCGTTGAGTCGCCCCGGAACATCTGGAAGGTGATCACTGCCTCCTCGCTCGGCACGATGATCGAGTGGTACGACTTCTACATCTTCGGCAGTCTGGCCGCGATCATTTCGACCAAGTTCTTTCCGGAGACGAACCCGACGGCAGCCTTCCTCTCCACCCTGGCGACCTTTGGCGCGGGCTTTGCTGCCCGGCCCTTCGGCGCGCTCTTCTTCGGGCGTATCGGCGACCTGGTTGGTCGCAAGTATGCGTTTCTCGTCACGCTGCTGATCATGGGCGGCGCGACAACACTGATCGGCCTGCTGCCAACCTACCAGCAGATCGGACTCCTGGCGCCGCTCATCCTGTTCACCATCCGCATTCTCCAGGGCCTCGCCCTTGGCGGCGAGTATGGCGGTGCAGCGGTCTATGTGGCCGAGCACTCGCCCGCCCACCAGCGCGGCTACTATACGAGTTTCATCCAGACCACCGCCACCCTGGGCCTGTTTGTCTCGCTGGCGGTGATCGTCGGCGTGCGCCTCTCGATGCCCAGGGAGGCCTTCAACGAGTGGGGCTGGCGCATCCCCTTCCTGCTCTCGATCTTCCTCGTCGCGTTGTCGGTCTACATCCGCACGCGTATGAGTGAGTCGCCGCTCTTCACCAAGCTGAAGGCTCAAGGGAAGACCAGCAAGAGCCCGATCCGCGATAGCTTCGGCAGCAAGGCGCAGTGGAAGACCATCCTGACCGTGCTCTTTGGCGCCGCCGCCGGCCAGGCCGTGATCTGGTACGTCGGCCAGTTCTACGCCCTCTACTTCCTGCAGGCCGCGCTCAAGGTGGAGTTCGTGACCGCCAACGTGATCGTGGCCGTGGCCCTCGCCCTGGGCCTGCCCCTGTTCATCTTCTTCGGCTGGCTCTCCGACCGCATCGGGCGCAAGAAAGTGATGATGGCCGGTAACCTGCTCGGCGCGCTCGCGATCTACCCGACCTACAAGGGGCTCAGCTACTTCGCCGGCCCGATCACTCCCGCGGTGATGGAAGGCGACAAGGTGATCACCCCGGCCGTCGCGGCCAACGCCAACCCGGTGATGCTGACCGTGCTGGTCTTCTCGTTGCTGATCTGGGTCGGCATGGTCTATGGCCCGATCGCTGCCTTCCTGGTCGAGGCCTTCCCGGCCAGGATCCGCTACACCTCGGTGTCGCTGCCCTACCACGTGGCCAACGGCTACTTCGGCGGCTTCCTGCCACTGATCGCCGCCTCGGTGGTCGCCAGCACCGGCAACATCTACGCTGGCCTGATCTGGCCGATCGCGGTTGCCCTGATGACCTTCATCGTCGGCACGATCTTCCTCAAGGAGACCGCCGGGCACATGGCCGATGAGGAGGCCGAGTTGCATCCGGCTCGCAACGAGATGGAGACCTCGCAGGCGGGGTAACTGGTCGTTGCTCTGCAACGGCCTGAGACCGA
>DAOUBZ010000271.1:0-3656 GCA_034432515.1 Chloroflexaceae bacterium
CCCGACAACGGCCCCGGCCACCGCTGCGCCCGCTCCGACGGCAGCCCCGGAGCCCGCCCCGCTCGCCACCGCCACCTCCGCCCCGGCTGCCGCAGCCACCGCCGACATCGTCGTATTCCGCATTGTGCCCAGCGAGTCGCAGGTTACCTACGAGGTCGGGGAGACCTTCTTCAACCAGAACAACCGCTACGCCATCGCCGTGGGCCGCACCCAGCAGGTCAATGGCGAGGTGCGCCTCGACCGGGCTGATCCGCGCAACAGCAGCATCGGCCCGATCGAGATCGACATCAGCACCTTCAGTTCCGACAGCGCGCGCCGCGATGACGCCATCCGCGGGCGCTGGCTCGAGTCTTCGCGCTTCCCGATTGCCACCTTCGTGCCGACCGAGATTACGGGCCTGCCCGAAACCTACCGTGACGGTGAGGAGTTGACGCTGAACATCACCGGTGACCTCACGGTGCGCGAGGTCACCCGCCCGGTCACCTTCACGGTAACCGGCAAGATCGAGGGTGAGACCATGAGTGGTGTGGCCGAAACCCAGATCAAGATGACCGACTTCGGCTTCGATCCGCCGGACATCGCGGGGATCCTGCGCGCCGAGGACGACGTCAAGCTCAGCTTCAGCTTCGTAGCCCGCCCTGAGGCGTAAGCGCGGCCTGTGCGGGACCATCCAGCGTCCCCGTCGTAGCGAACGGGGCAACGAAGAAGCTTGCACGCTCCCCCGCGCCCGGCGGCTCAAGCCGCGGGCTCCGGTCTGCGAAAAGGGGTTTGGGGCTTGCCCCAAGAACGTTGCACAAGCCCTGACGAGCTCGGGATACCGGGCGCTCCTACCCGGAGCTGCGCAGCAGGCGCACGATCGTTTCTTCGGAGAGGATGCGCGGCGTTGCTTCGATACTATGGCGGTGCGTCGTGTTCAGGTGCAGCAGGCGGTCGAAGAGGCCCTCGCTGGCCTGCGGCGCAACCTGCGGCGCGGCAGGAGCTACGGGTATAGCCGACCCGGGCAGGAGTTCGATGATGCCATCGATCATCAGCTGCATCGCCACCTCAGCGACATCGACGGCGGCCCAGGCCAGACTGGCGGCAATCTGCCGTAGGGTACGCTGGCCATCGATCTCGGCCAGCACGGGATGGTGGGCCGGGCTCACCCGGCGCTGCAGCCCATCGCGGGGCACGAGGAGCCGTGGCACTCGTTCAAGGTCCGGCACATAGGGGCGGATGTGCCGCCAGCGGGCAGCGGCATGCTCGGCGTTCTGCAGCTGGTAGCTGAGGGGCCCGCACAGCGACTCGCCCTGGCTGACGACATCACTCACGAAGCTGAAGCTCGCACTGCTGAGCTCCAGTAATTCGGCCAGGGCATCAGCACCACGCGCAGCACCCCGTTCGACGTGGTACAAGACCCCGTCGCGAAAATACAACTGACCTGGCGCACCCGGCCCGTAGATGTTCAGAGCGCCGGTGACCGAGCTATAGACCACCATGTCGATAAGTTCCCGCAAGGGGAATGTGTCGATCGAACCTTCCAGTTTCACCTTGATGCTCCCCGGCAGTGATGGTGTGTGCAGATGAAGGGTAGTCGCATCAGGACTTACCTGATTCTAGCACCCATCAACGCATGAGCACAACATGACCCCGGTACCCTCGTACTGTAGCTCGCCCAACGGCAAGATGACAGGGGAATCATCGGCGATTCGCGGTGAACTGTTGCCTTGTTTTCGGCTGTCAATGTCTTTCAGCCATTATAGTACGACAGAATCAATGAGGTAGCGACAAGCTGCCGGCTGGTTATCGCTGACAATTTATTCATATTCAGCGAACGTGACGTGGTGTGGCCGCACCGAACAGCCCCCGGGGTCGGGGCGAGCAGGCATGGCCAGGAGAGTGCCTGCGCATCAGCAGCGCAGCCGACCGGCCCGGTCAGGTACGGTTATAGGGGGGGATGGCGTAGATATAGTTCTCGAGCTGCTCGATAATAAAGCTCTTCTCGGCGATGAGGTCGGCGACCACGTCGCGGATGGAGATAATGCCGAGGATCCGGCCCGCGTCGACGACCGGCAGGTGGCGCAGGTGCTTCTCGGTCATCAGCGCCATACACTCTTCGATCGTCTGTTCGGGGCGCACATACAAGACGCGCTCGGTCATAATCGCGCGCACGGGGGTAGCAGCGACATCGTGACCGTGGAGGGCGAGCTTGCGCACCACATCGCGCTCCGTAACAATGCCGACCAGGTGTTCACCAGAAACCACCAGCAGCGCCCCGACATCCTTTTCGGCCATCAGGCGCAGGGCCTCGGCCACCGGCTGCTCGGGCTCAATACTCCAGACCCGTTTGCTCTTATGCTCCAGCACCCGTCCCACCGTCTTCATCGCTCCTCCCTCATTCGCTTGCAGCGCGGCTGGGCCTGCAGCCACAACCCTTTCATTATACCTCAGGGCGCAGCTGGGCACGGCCAGGCTGGGGTGCGGCGCGCGCTGTCGGCACGGACTCGGGGACGGCCAGGGCGACGGCGCTGAGCAGCACCAGCACGATCCAGGTCGCATCAGCCATGAGCAGGTGGATAAGCTGCATCCAGACCGGAGCCTTGAGGCTCACATTGAGCCCACCCAGGAGGATCTGGAGGAAGAAGAGCGCGACCAGGCCCCAGGCGAAGCCGCGGGCGAGCGGCTCGGGGCGATAGGCTGTCACAGCACGGGCGAGGAACAGGGTATACAGGGCCACCAGGGTGCCGATGATCGGGTGAACGATCCGCATCTGCACCAGCGGGTGTGAGCCGCTACCGATCGGCTGATTGACGCCACCGGGCAAGACACCGTGCTGCAGCAACGTATCGCCCAGGGCCGTCACCGCGCCGCTGGAGCCGACCAGCGCCGTACCCAGCAGGCCGAGGCCAAGCAGCCAGGGTAGGCGGCCATGGCCACGCAGACTGATCGGCGCGCCGCCGGAGGCCCACCACGCGGTCAGTGTCAGGGCGCCGATCAGCAGGAAGGTGTTGACCAGGTGCAGGGCCATCGCCCCGGCGCGGGCCGCCGACGCGTTGTGGGCAACCAGTTCGAAGAGCACCAGGCCCGCGCCGAGCAGCGCCTCCAGCAGCATGAAGACCATCGCCGCCACTGCCCCGCGGCGCACCCGATGGCCGCGCTCATAGGCGCGGAAGGCCCAGACCAGCAGCGCCACCGCACCAAGCAGCGCAACGCCGCTTGTCAGGCGATGGGCAAACTCGATCAGCATCTCGGTGCTGGGCGCGCGAGGCAGCACCTGGCCATCGCAGAGTGGCCAGTGATCGCCGCAGCCGGCGCCGGAACCAGTGGCACGCACAAAGGCGCCCCACAGGATAACGAGCAGATTGTAGGCCACATTGGCCCACGCAAACACGGCAAACCGCGAGCGAACCATAGCGGCAGCTTTCTAGCGGGCGAACCCCGCCCGACACGACTGGTGGTGCCGGTATGATAGCATATCTCGTCGGAAACTGAGGTCGGGGGCGCGAGCCAGGCCAGGGCGGATGCATAGTCGCCAGATGCGACGGAACCTCACCCCCCATCCTCTCAGGGGTAGGGTTTTTGGCGGATGGCGTCCTGATACGCTGCTTGCCCTCACCCCCCTGCCCCCCTCTCCCAGGCCGGGAGAGGGGGGTATATTGTCGGCGTCGCGATGCGCC
>DAOUBZ010000272.1:0-4664 GCA_034432515.1 Chloroflexaceae bacterium
CGAAGCGAAGGGTAAACTCCGCCGAAGGGCTCAGCATGACACATGACTTGGCGGATGCACCAGTTAATCACCCCCGGCGGGCGGATGCTCGCGGCGGGCAGCGCCGTCCTCGATCGCAGCGCGGGCGACCGCGGCCGCGATCGCTGGCACGACGTGGCGGTTGAACACGCTGGGAATGATGTACTCCTCGCTTACCTCGTCCGCCGGGATGACCGCGGCCAGGGCCTCGGCGGCCGCCAGGCGCATGCCGGTGGTCATCTGGCGGGCGTGCACATCGAGGGCGCCGCGGAAGATCCCCGGGAAGCTCAAGACATTGTTGATCTGGTTTGGCTGATCGGAACGGCCCGTTGCCACCACCCGGGCGTAGTGGCGCAGCATCTCCGGGTCACCCTCCGGGGTGGGGTTGGCCAGGGCGAAGACGATCGGGTCGGCGGCCATCTGCTGCACCAGTTCCGGGGTGAGCAGGTTGCCCCTGGAGACACCGATGAAGACGTCGGCGCCTTCCAGTGCCTCGCGGAGTTGGCCGCGCCGGCCATCGCGATTGGTCTGTGAGGCAATGATGCGCTGCATCGGAGTCTGCAGCGCGTCATCGCCCGTCCGCAGAATGCCATGGCGATCGACCGCCGTCACCTCGCCGATGCCCGCCTCCAGCAGCCCGCGGATGATCGCAGTCCCGGCTGCGCCCACGCCATTCACCACCGCGCGCACCGCGCCGAGCCGCTTGCCCACCAGTTGCAGCGCATTGCTCAACGCTGCCAGCACGACCACCGCGGTGCCGTGCTGGTCATCGTGCATCACCGGGATGTCCAGGCTGTCGTGGAGCCGCCCCTCGACCAGGAAGCAGTTCGGCGCCGCGATATCCTCCAGGTTGATCCCGCCAAAGCTGGGCGCCAGCTGCTCAACCGTCTGCACGATCAGGTCCGGGTCCTGCGTGCGCAGACAGATCGGCACGGCGTCGATGTTGGCCAGTTCCTTGAACAGGATGGCCTTGCCCTCCATTACCGGCATCGCCGCCTCGGGTCCCAGGTTTCCCAGGCCAAGGATGGCGCTCCCGTCGCTCACCACCGCCACACTGTTGGCCTTCCAGGTCAGCGTAAAGACCTTCTCCGGCTCGTCGGCGATCGCCCTGCAGACCCGCGCAACCCCGGGGGTGTAGGCGATCGAGAGGTCATCGCGGGTCTTCAGCGGCACCCGGCTCTGGATGCCCAGCTTGCCGCCCAGGTGGGCCAGAAAGACCCGGTCGCTCACCTGGATCACATTGATGCCCGGCAGGTCATGGATCGCCGTCACCAGCGTATCGCCGTGCTCCTCGTCCTGCACGCGCACGGTGATGTCGCGCACCAGCATGCTGCGTTCTGCGCGAACAATATCGATGGCGCCGATGTCCCCCCCTACCTCGCCGATGCGCGTTGTTAGCCGGCCCAGCATGCCGGGGCGATTCTCAATCTGACAGCGCAACGTCAGCGTGTAGGCCACTCCCATCGACATAAACTACCTCGCTCAACATACAAAAAAAGGCCCGTCGCAGCATCAGGCGACAGTGCATTCTTCTATGGTACCATAGGCTTGAATGCTGCGCAATCATAGCGTTGGGCTTCACGTTCTCGCTCGCTTGAAATTGCGTACATATGTGCTATACTTGGGATGCTCCTGCTACGCAGGCCGGGCGACAGAGAGGCGGGGCGCGCGGCGCCCTGGTACAGCAAAGGACGAGTAGCTACAGTAAGTCGGAGTATGACCGGCAGCAGCGCCGCCGGCCGGCGCCACCGGCAAGGAGAAGAGCCATGGCTACCCCCAGTGCCGGCGAGGCCAGCGTCACGCGCACCTATCGCGTCGCGCTTCGCCTCGGCGAAGATTACATCACCCTCGAGGAGACGATCAGCCTGCCGATCGATGCCAGCGATGAGGAGGTCCAGCAGGCCGTCAACCTCGGCTGGCGCGTCTATCGTGCGCAGCGCGAGGCGATTGAGCAGCAGGTCAGCAGCATCCGCGAGGCCCACGGCAGCTACGCGGCGATCACCGTGCGTGATCCGGAGGCGCCGGCCAGCGAGAAGCAGCGCAACTATATCGCGACGTTGCAGGATCACCTGCACTGGACGAGCGATGAGCTCGCCAGTTACGCCACCGAGCACGGCGTCGACCTGGTGACGCTGACCAAGGGCCAGGCTTCGGCGTTCATCGACGGGCTCAAGCAGCTCGCCGAGGAGCGGGCCCGCTACGCCGTTGAGGGCCGCGCCCGCCCCACCGGCGACGCTCCGAGCGCCAGCAGCAGCGCCCAGCCGGCTAGCGAGAAGCAACTGCAGGCGCTCGCCCGCCTGGCCCAGGCCCGCGCGCTCGATCTCGACGCAGAAACCGACCAGCGCTATGGCGTGCGCAGCGCCGACCTGAGCGATGAGCAGGCCCGTATGCTGCTCAGCGAGTGGCAGGTTCGCCCCACTCGCTCCGCGAGTGGCCGCCCTGACCCCGCGCGCTAGGACGGCGTGGCAGAAGTCCGCTGATGGTTGCGGGCGCTGAACCGCGACGCGAGCATGCGATCGCGTCCTCGCATCCTCGCGCCCCAACCCGCAACAGGCTTTTGAACAACTGGACCAGAATGGCGTCCACGTCTATGTGGTATCATGCTGGTGACTGTCGGCACACGTCCTGCCAGGATTTCGCGCACGCCTCCTCGCCGCGGCGCACCTACAACGGACTTCCGACACCCAGTACAAGCATCCGAGCCCAGTTGCCGGGTTGCGCTCGTAAGGCCGCAACATTGGCGCAGCCAGTGCTGCGGCCTTACGGGGCGGGGGCATTGTGTTATGACCACCAGCGCCGAGACCATCAGCATCCTGATCGCCGATGACCATACGATGTTCCGCCAGGGCCTGCGTGAGTTGCTGGAGCGCAAGGGTGGCTTCAAGGTTGTCGCCGAGGTGAGCGACGGGGTCGCTGCCGTGGCTCAGGCCCGCCAGTATCGTCCTGATATCGCCCTGCTCGATATCTCTATGCCCGGGATGACCGGGATCGAGGCTGCGCGCCAGATCGCCACCGTGAGCCCCTCGACGCGCACCGTGGTGCTGACCATGCATCGCGATGAGCGCACCGTGCTCGAGGCGCTCCGCGCCGGGGCCAATGCCTACTTGCTCAAAGACGCCGATGCAAGCGAGTTGATCGAGGCGATCCGGGTTGTCCATCGTGGTGAGGCCGCCCTCGCCGGCAGCGCTGCCGCCCGCGTGCTCGACCTGCTCCGGCGCGGTGATAATGCCCCCGCCACTGCTGATCTGCTGACCCCCCGGGAGCGCGATATTCTCGCCCTTGTCGCCCAGGGCGACGACAACCGCGCGATTGCGCTCAAACTCAGCCTCTCCGAGAAGACGGTCGGCAATCGCCTGAGCGAGATCTTCCAGAAGCTGGGCGTCAGTAATCGCACCCAGGCCGCGATTGTTGCCGTCCAGCGTGGCCTCGTACCACCCCCCGAGGTGACGTAGCTGCGCGTGCCTGTGCTCCAGGCGCAATCTATCGCCCCAACGTGATGAGATTCTTCCCTCGGAGCGCGGGTAGCCGCGCTCTTCTGCATGCTGCGGCTCCAGCCTATACTGTATCCATAGCCCGAAGCACCTGCTTCAGCTATGCATCTGTCTAGAAATGGAGTTGTTACGGTGCAGATCTGGAACACATTTAAGACAACCCTGCTGCTCGCCGGCTTGACCGGTCTCTTCGTTGTGATCGGTGGCGCCCTGGGTGGGCAGGTCGGCATGATCATCGCCCTGGTCCTGGCCGTGGCGATGAATATGGGCGCCTGGTGGTTCTCCGATAAGCTCGCCTTGCGCATGAGTGGCGCCCAGGAGGTGAGCCCGGCCGATGCGCCGGAGTTGCACGCTATGGTTGAGGAGCTCGCGGCGCGGGCCGGCATCCCCAAGCCGCGTGTCTACATCATCGAGAGTGAGACGCCCAACGCCTTCGCTACCGGGCGCGACCCGGCCAATGGCGCCGTCGCAGTGACAACTGGCATCGCGCGCCTGCTCACCCGTGACGAACTGGCAGGCGTGGTCGCTCACGAACTGGCCCACATCAAGCATCGCGATACGCTGATCTCCAGCATCGCGGCCAGCATCGCCGGCGCCGTCACCATGCTGGCTGACATGGCGATGTGGGGCATGATGTTCGCCGGCCTCACCGGCCAGAGCGATGAGGAGGAGAGCGGCGGCTTCGCCGACCTGGTCGGTGGGGTGCTCATGATGATCCTGGCGCCCATCGCTGCGGTGATCATCCAGATGGCAATCTCGCGCTCCCGCGAGTTCCTGGCCGACGCAGGCGGCGCTCAGATCCTGGGCGATCCGCTGCCCCTGGCCAGCGCGCTGGAGAAGCTCGAGTGGGCTGCCGAGCGTGTGCCGATGCAGACCAGCCCGGCAACCTCACACCTCTACATCGTCAATCCGCTGGTGGGCGGCCTGGGCAACCTGTTCCGCACCCACCCGCAGACCAGCGAGCGCATCGCCCGCCTGCGCGGCATGGCCTCCCGCAGCCCGATGACCGCCTGATCGCGCCGCGTCCCGCACGGCGCCTATCCACGCCTCATCACCAGCCCCACAGCCCCCACGAGCCCCGGCACCGGCGCCGGGGCTCGTGGCGTCCCAAGGGCCCCAGGGCGATTGCAAAGATACTGCTGGGGGCCCATCCCG
>DAOUBZ010000273.1:0-5552 GCA_034432515.1 Chloroflexaceae bacterium
ACGGTCGGCCAGTTTCCCCAGATGCAGCAGCCGCGCCCTGGAGGGCGCGGCTGCTGCATCTGTGGTGCGCGCGGCTCAGCGCGTCGAACCAGACGCTCAAGCCCTTGCCAGCGCCGCGGCCAGCTTGCGGCCAAACACCGCGTAAAACGATGAGATGCGCAGGCAGGCCAGGTGCGCCGCCGTCACCGATAACCCGCTGTCGAAGTACTCGTCGTCGACGCCGTCGATCACGCCGCGCACACTGAAGCTCAGGAAATCGTGCGGGTCCCAGACATTCCACCAGTGGCCGAGGATGCGCCGGTCGGGGAAGGGCGCCGCTTTGCCCTTACCGTAGATCGGGTCGCTGGCCAGGAAGAGCTTCATCTCCTCGAACATGCCGATCTGCGATGAGAGCGAGGCCCAGAAGTCGATGTGAATGTCTTCGTAGCCCGGTGTGGCGGGCAGAAAGTGGGTCACCACGTCGTAGAAGATCGTGCCGCCCAGGCTGTGGGTGAAGACGACGATCGGCTCGCCGCCCCGGGCCAACTGCTGCGCGCGTGCCCGGCGCAACGCCTCCAGTACCCGATCCGGGATGGGTCCGGGGTGCGGCGCGATCCCGCGGTGCGCGAAGTAGTAGAGCGCATCACCCATAAACATCGCGCTCAGCTTGGCCTGGGGCCGGCCAAGCATGGCCAGGATGCGCCCCAGGTAGTAGCCGAGGGTCGCCGAGAGGCGGAGCCCGAGCTCTCGGGCGACGTGGCGGCGGCGCCCCACTGCCACCAGCGTGCGCAACGGGTGATCGCGCCAGAAGAGCGGTGGGGGCGTCGGCGGCATGCTCTCGCCCTCCCAGCGCAGATCAGCGCCGATGTCGCCCCAGTAGGCGGTGATGATCGCCACCCGCTGCGGGTCGGGCGCGATGACCGGGGCAACGTAGTGCTGCAGGTGCGAGCGTACGTGCTCGTTGTCGACCTGATACTTGTGGTAGTACTCGCGGGTTCCCGCCCCGTGAACGAAGACAATCGGCATGGCAGGCTTACTCCAGCAGCAGCCCGTTGCGGGCAATCACGTCGGCATACCAGCGCGCCGAAGCCTTGGGGCGGCGCGCCTGGGTGGCGAAGTCTACGTGTACCAGGCCGAAGCGTGGCGCGTAGCCATCCTCCCACTCGAAGTTGTCCAGCAGCGACCAGACGAAGTAGCCGCGCAGGTCGGCGCCGGCCATCAGCGCGCGGTGGGCCTCGGCGATATGGGCCTGCAAGTAGGCGATCCGCTCACGATCGTCGATCGTGCCGTCGGGCGCGGGCCGGTCGGCGAAGGCGGCGCCGTTCTCGGTCAGGTAGAGTGGCAGACTCGTGTACTCGCGGGCCAGCGCGATTGCCTCAGTGATGCACGGTGGGTAGATCTCCCAGCCGAGCGCGGTTCGCCGACCCGGCCCCGGCACCTGGCGCGGGCCGCTCAGCGGGTTGCCCGCGGCGGCCAGCACACGCACATAGACGTTGAGCCCCAGGAAGTCGGCAGGGGTTGCGATGATCGCCAGGTCGTCCGGTGCGGCAGGCAGCGGCACCAGGCGGCGCCGGAAGAAGCGCAGCGCGTCCGCGGGGTAGTTCCCACGAAACAGTGGCTCGAGGAAGAGCCGGTTGGTGAGTGCATCGAGGGTCGCCGCAGCGCGCGCGTCGCGGGGACGCGGCGAGGCCGGGTGGCAGGGACGCAGGTTGAGCACGATGCCGATGCCCGGCGCGGGCAGATCGGCTGCGGGGCGCGCGGCAGACTGGCGGAAGGCGCGAACGGCGAGCCCGTGGGCGAGCAGCAGGTGGTGGGCAACGGCCAGGCTCTGGAACGGGCGGCCGGCACCGGGAGCCTTGGCGCGCCCGGCGTAGCCCGCGTAGGTGATGAGCATCGGCTCATTGATCGTGACCCAGAGCGGCACCTCGGCAGCGAGCCGGTCGAAGAGCAGCGCCGCGTACTCGGCGAAGCGCAGCGCCGTATCGCGCGCGGCCCAGCCGCCCCGCTCCTGCAGGGGCTGCGGCAGATCCCAGTGGTAGAGGGTTGCAACGGGGACGATGCCGTGCGCGTGCAGGGCCGCGACCAGCCGCCGGTAGAAGTCGAGGCCGGCCTGGTTCACGCGCCCGCCGCCGCGGGGCAAGATGCGTGGCCAGGCCACACTGAAGCGGTAGGCCCGCAGCCCGAGCGCGGCCATCAACGCCACGTCTTCGGGCCAGCGGCGGTAGTGGTCGCAGGCCGGCTCGCCGCTGGCACCGCCCGCCACCCGGCCCGGCTGGCGGCAGAAGCGATCCCAGATGCTCTCGCCCCGCCCATCGGCGGTCGTGCTGCCCTCGATCTGGAACGCAGAGGTGGCCGCGCCCCAGAGGAAGCCGGGGGGAAAGCGCAGTTGAGGGGCAGGCTCATCCATGGGCGGGAGCGAGGCGGCTTAGAGGCGGCATAGCGCGATTGTAGCACCGAATCGATCTGGTTGGGATGGCACGATGAGGAGACTGTCATTCACAAAATCTTAACAAGGGCTGCGATCGCGTGTACAATGGCGCCGATGAAACAATACGATCTGCGCACCCCTCGCTTCCACCCCGCCCGCAGCTTTCTGATCGCGCTGGTTGCCGCCCTGCTACTCACGAGCGCCGCCACGGCCGCCGCGCGCGCGCCCGCCGCCCCCGCCACGCTGCCTCGCCTCACCGTCGCCGGCGACCAGCTGATGCTCGGTGACTCACCGTTCGAACTGCGCGGCGTCAACTACACCCACACTACAACAACGCCCGCCGGCTGTCCCGAGTTGCACTTTGGCGCCGATGGCCGCTGCCCCTGGGACCAGGCCGCGATCGATGCCGACTTTGCGCGCCTACAGGCGCTTGGCGTCAATGCGGTGCGCATCTTCATCAACTACTACGTCTTCGGCGGCGCCCGCGCCGTCGACGCCAGCTATGACCTGACACCGGCCCTGGAGCATCTCGACGCGCTGATCGCCAGCGCCAACCGCCACGGCCTCTATGTGATGCCCGTCTTGCTGGCCAAGTATCCCCAGGACCAGCTCACCCCCGCGGGCTTTGAACGCGCGCTCGAACTCCACGTCCGCCCCGTGGTCAGCCATCTCGCCGGCCATCCAGGCATCCTGGCCTGGGACCTGTTCAACGAGCCCGATATTGGCAGCCCGATCGACCAGCGCTGCTGGGACTGGGACAATGGCGACTTCCCGCTCTGCGCCCGGCTGGCCACGCAACGGATCGCCTTTCTGGAACGGCTCTACTACGAGGTGAAGTGGCTCGACCCGGAACAGCTCACCACGATCGGCATGGCGTTTGCCAAGAGCTACTTCCGTCCGGCTGCCGTGCCCTCGCCGTTGGCCGGCCTGGTCGATTTCTACTCCTTCCACTACTACGACGATGACCCCTACGACTCCGGGCGCTACGCCGCCCACTGGTACTATGGCGATGGCCTGCCACGCGACCTGCAGCGCAGCATCGCGGAACTGCGCGCGTTGCCCTGGGGCAAGCCCGTGGTGGTGAGCGAGCTTGGTTTCCCCACCGGCCCGGGCGCGCTGCGCGACGAGGCGGGCCTGCGCCGCGACCTGCGCACCGGTCTGCGCGTCATCCGCGCAAGCGGCGGCTCCGGGGTAATGCTCTGGCCGTTCCAGGCCAGCCCCGAGGAACTGGTGGGCGACCTGTTCACCGCCGGCGATTGAGTCGGGTGAGGCGTTGCACACGGAACTCGCCCTGCTGCGCAGCGTGACGCGGTCCGCACCGCTCGTCACTCATCACGCATCACTCGTCACTGGTATAAAGCACCCTGGAACCACCACCCACACCCGGAACGCCTGAGGTGCCTCGGCCCCGCGCTGCCACTCGCCAGCAGGCGGTGCTCGTGGGGCTGATGTTCCTCGGCTTTGTGAGTCTCGGCCTACCGGACGGCCTGCTGGGCGTGGCCTGGCCCTCGATGGCGGCCAGCAACGCGGTGGGCCTCGACGCCCTGGGCTGGCTGATCGCTGCCGCCTCGCTGGGCTTCCTTGCAGCCAGTGTGCTGAGCGGGTGGCTGCTGGCCCGGCTGGGCGTTGGCGTCCTGCTGGCCCTGAGTTGCCTGCTGACCGCGCTGAGCTTGCTCGGCTTCGCCGTGGCGCCCGCCTGGTGGCTGCTTCTGCCGCTGGCGCTGCTGCTCGGCGCGGGTGGCGGCGCGATCGACGCCGGCCTGAATACCTACGCCGCGGCGACCCACAGCCCGCGGGTGCTCACCTGGCTCCACGCCTGCTACGGGCTGGGCGCAGCTGCCGGCCCGATCGTGATGGCCAGCGTGCTCGATGCAGGGCGGCCCTGGCAGCTGGGCTATGCGCTGGTCGGGGGCGGACAACTGGCGCTCGCCGCGTGTTTCGCGCTCACACGCGGGCGCTGGCAGGCCGATGGCGCTGCCCCGGCGCTGCCGCGACGCAGTGGCCCCGGCCTGCGCTCCACCCTGACCCTCCCGGTGGTCTGGCTGAGCGCGGCGGTCTTCCTGCTCTACACCGGGCTCGAAGTGACGGCCGGCCAGTGGAGCTTCACCCTGTTCACCCTCGGGCGCGGGGTCGAGGCGAGCCGCGCCGGGGCCTGGATCAGCCTCTACTGGGCTGGCCTGACTGTTGGGCGGATCGTGGCCGGCGCGCTGGCCGGGCGGATCACGCCACAGCGCATGCTCTGGCTGGGCGCGCTCGGCGCAACCGCCGGCGCTCTTCTGGTCGGCCTCGTGCCCACGGACTGGGCCAGTGTCAGCGGCCTGCTGCTGATGGGCGTCGCACTGGCGCCGATCTTCCCGGCGCTGATCGCCACCACGGCGCAGCGCGTCGGCGCGGCCCACGCCGCCAATACGATCGGGCTGCAGGTGGCCGCAGCCAATCTCGGCGCTGCACTCATCCCCTGGGCCGTGGGCCAGAGCGTGGGCGCCGGCGGCCCCCTGCTGATCGGTCCGGCGCTGATCGGCGCCGCGGTCACCTATCTCGCCCTCTTTGCGTTGCTCGCGCGGCGCGCCAGGGCGTGAGCAACATCTTTGGGGCTTGCTGATTGTCCCGTCGTTGGAACCCTGTCACCCTGAGCGCAGCCGAAGGACTCAGCATGCCATGACGCCGGGATGATCAACAGCTTCCTCTTCCCTTATCGGGCGGCTACGGCGCCCCACACCCCACCGCCGGAGGCGGACTCCGCGCAAGCCCTGGCGGCGGGGTTTCCCACGGTTGACGCACCCCGGCAGCCGTGGTAGAATCGCTAAAACTGGTCGGGGTAGCTCAGCGGTAGAGCAAACGGCTCATAATCGTTAGGTCGCGGGTTCGAATCCCGCCTCCGACACCAATGGCGAGTGACAACGGTCGTGTGTCACTCGCCCTTTGTTATCTGCTATGCCTGACCTGCTGCCCCGCATTCGTGCCTGTCTGGAGCGCCACGGGCTGCTCGGCGCCGACCAGCTCGTACTCGTCGCCGTCTCCGGCGGCCCCGATTCGCTCTGCCTGCTGCACCTGCTCTGGCGCCTGCGCGCGGCAGGCGGCCCCCGGCTGCACGTCGCCCACCTGGACCACGGGCTGCGCCCCGCGTCGTCCGCCGAGGCCGCGC
>DAOUBZ010000274.1:0-3038 GCA_034432515.1 Chloroflexaceae bacterium
GCCTGGGGGCGCAACTCCCCAAAAACCTACCCCTGGTAGGCGTCGCGGGTGGGGTGCCATACGCCACGGGGGCGCGGGGCAGCGCCGCGCCGGCAGGCGGCGGCGCGTGCAAGACACAACGCCGCACCCTCTAATGGAGCTCTTGCAGATCAAGGGCAGAAAGTCTGCTATACTGGGGGAGGGTATCGGGTGCGATCACCGGAGCATGAGCGGTGTGCGCCCGCGATGAGCATTGATTGCTGTCTGCCCTGGTCCCTCTGCGGCCCGGGGCGTGTGGCCGGTGCAGAAAGGCAGTTGCGATGATCGGTGGAGCGAAGCAGAGCGGGCCAAAGGCCGCCGCAGGCGTGATTGAGGTCAACGATCGCAACTTTGAGCAGGAGGTACTGGCTCGCTCGACCAGTGTCCCGGTGGTGATCGACTTCTGGGCGCCCTGGTGTGGCCCGTGCCGCACGCTCGGGCCGTTGCTCGAGCGGCTCGCCGCTGAGGCGAAGGGGGCCTGGATCCTCGCCAAGGTAAATGTCGACGAGAACCCACGGCTCTCGCAGGCCTTCCGTGTCCAGAGCATTCCCGCCGTGATGGCGGTGCAGGGCGGCAAGATCGTGGACCAGTTCGTTGGCGCGCTGCCCGAATCGCAGGTGCGGGCCTGGCTCAAGCGCTTTGTGCCAGAGCCCACCGACTCGTTGCTCGAAGCGGCGAAAGCCCTGGAGACCAGGGATCCGGAGGGCGCGATCGGGCGCTACCGGCTGCTGCTCGGCGAGGATCCGCAGAATGCGGAGGCACTCTTCGCTCTGGGGCGCTTGCTGCTGCTGCGGGCCGACCCCGAGGGCCTGGCCACACTCAAGCAGGTGCCGGCCAGTTCGCCGCTCTACGCGCGCGCCATCGCGATGCTGCCCCTGGCTGACCTGCTGGCGGTCAGGGATCAGCCCGCGGAGACCGAGCTCGATACGCGCTACCATCAGGCTGCGCGCGCCGTGGTTGCCGGCGAGTATGGCGCGGCGATCGACGACCTGCTCGCCATCGTCGCGCGTGACCGGACGTACCACGACGATGGTGCGCGCAAGGCCCTGCTGGCGCTGTTTGCCGCCCTGGGCGATGAGCATCCCCTGGTCCCTGCCGCCCGCCGCCGGCTCGCCAATACGCTGTTCTGATCACCCGGCGCCGGCTCGCCAATACGCTGTTCTGATCACCCGGCGCCCCCGCCCGGTCGTAGGGCCGTAGCACAGGCTGTGCCCGCGCTTCGGTCTTACGACCGGGTAAAACTGCGATAGTTCAGATTGGGAAACGCCCCGTCCATCTCCTCCAGTTGCTCGAGCAGAAAGCGATCGTCGTGGCTCAGTTGCTCCTGGCCGGCCAGGGCAGCGAGTTGGGCAAAGCGCGTGAGGTAGCTGCGCCAGGGGGCAATCTCGTCGTCGCCGAGCGCCCCGGCACTGAGTAGCGCTGGCCAGTCGCTTGTCTGAGCCAGCATCAACTCGCGGGCGGCCTGGTTCAGCACGCGCTCCTGATCGCCCTGGGCGCTGGGATGGGCGCTGGCCAGCGCGACCATCTGCTGCTCGGCAGCGTGGATCGCTGCCCAGTAGGCCTCGGCAGCGCCTCCCTGCCAGCCGCCGTGCCCGCCTGCCGACCATGAGCCCGCGTGCAGGGCGAGCGTGTCGCGCGGCCGGTGCGCGCGCAGATATGTGCCCGGGTTCGTTAGCTGGAGGGCGCTGTGGGTGGCACAGTGGGTCAGCACTGCCTGGAGCCAGGTGCTGCCCTCCACCCAGTGCGGGCCGATCTGGCCCGCATCGAGCAGCACCAGCAGCAGGTCGCCAGGTTTGTGCCGCGCAGTCTCGGCCACGAGCGCGGTGGCGAAGTGGTTGGCATGCTCCTGGGCCCGCCGCAGCGCGTGGTACGGGTCGTAGGGGGCGCCACTGCGCGCCCGCACACCGGCGGGATCGCTCGGGTCGCGGTAGAGCGGGTCGCCGGGGTAGCCAAGGTGCTCCGACCAGATATGGCGGGCCAGGGCCTCGTCGGGGAAGATAGCGGCAATGCGGCGTGGTACGAGCCAGACGGGGCGGGGCGGCTCGCCGGGTGGGAGACTGCTTGGATCGGCCACCACGTAGCGGAGCCCGACATCGGCGGCGGCCAGTTCGATCCCGGGTCGCCAGCCGGCCCCGGGCAGCCAGAGCCCCTCGGGGCGCCGCAGCTGGCGCGAGGTGTGCAGCACGCCGTATTCGATCTGGGCCCGTGCCGACTCTTCGCAGCCGAGCAGCGGGAGATAGGCGTGGCTGGCTGCCCCGGCCAGTGGTTCGACCACGCCGCGCGCGGCCAGTTCCCGGATCTTCTTTGGCAGGTTGCGGTGGTAGCGCTCCTCAAAGCTGCGCAGGCGCTGCCGTCCCCACTCCAGGTAAAAGCGGCCCAGATATGCGCCGTGATGGTCGCCGGCCTGCTCGGCGGCGGTCAGGTCGGCCTCGTGGCGGGCCAGCCGGTCGTTCATCCAGATCACGAAGTGCTTCTGCACGACGGGGTCGGCCAGTTGCTCGATGAGCAGCGGCGAGCAGGCCAGCGCTACCCGTGGGCCAAGGCCGTTCCGGTGCAGGTCGCCAAGCAGTTCAAGCAGAGGCAGCAGCCCCTGGGCAATCAGCCGGTGCAGCGCATCCTCGCCGACCGGCTGGCGCCCGGCGCGGCGCAGGTATGGCACATGGGCGAGCACCAGAAACGCGACCTGCATGGACCCTTGCCCTCGTGTCTATGGTGATGGGTTTACCGGCGTCACCACGGTGGGCGAGCCGAGCAGGGTTGGCTCCTCGGTTGGGGTGGGCGAAGCCGGCAGGGTTGCAGTCGGCGGCTCGGCGGTTGCCGTCGCGGTCGGTGTTTCCGGCGTCTCGCCTGGGGTCGTGGTGGGCGGCGCGAGCGTTGCCGTCGCCGTGGCGGGGATGGGCGTGGGGCTGGGGCTGGGCTCTGGAGGCGGCGCCGGCGTCGCGCTGGGTGCTGGCGGGGGCAGCGCCGGTGTAGCGCTGGGTGCTGGCAGCGGCGGAGGCGCCACGGCCGTGGGTTCGCCG
>DAOUBZ010000275.1:0-3462 GCA_034432515.1 Chloroflexaceae bacterium
GCGCAGCGAGGAATCTGAGCGGGTCGCGCAAGACCCCTCGCTCTGCTCGGGGTGACAATGCCGGATGTTCACAGGTAATTGGTATTACTCCAGCGCCGCCGCCAGGACCGCCGCCGTCACGGCATGATGCCGATACGGCGGCGGGGTGCGTTGGGGGTAGGTGCGGTTGCTGAGTATCACCAGGGCCAGGCCGCGAGCCGGCACGCCCACCAGTGCCGGCCCGGTGAAGCCGGTGTGGCCGAAGCTGCCCGCGGGCGCCGCGCCCATGAAGTTCGCGCGGTCGAGCATCCAACCCAGCCCGCTGCGCACCGGCATCCCACTCGCCGCTGGCAACCCGGCGGTGTAGTCGCGCAGCGCCGCCGCCACGGTGGCCTCGCGCAACAACTGCCGCCCGGCCCACGCGCCTCCCTGCAGCCACAGACGCAGTAGCCGCTCCAGGTCGGCTGCCGTGCTGAACAGCCCCGCGTGGCCCGCTACCCCGCCCAGCACGTAGGCGCTCTCATCGTGAACCACCCCGTGGACCAGGCCGCGCCACGTGTCGACCTCCGTCGGCGGGATGCGCTCACGCAGCGCCGCCGACGGGCGGAAGCAGGTCTCCGCCATGCCCAGCGGCGCCAGCACCAGCTCGCCGATGGCGGCACCGAGGGGCAGGCCCGCCACGCTGGCCACCAGTTCGCCCAGCAACAGGCTGTTGATGTTGGTGTACGCCACCACGCTGCCCGGCGCGTACCGTGGCGCGGCGGCGTAGACGGCTGCCCTGATGCCCGCGGGGCCACGCTCACGCAGCACCGAGAGGCGCAACTCAAGCCCGGAGCTGTGGGTGAGCACCTGGCGGACCGTCACCGCCGCGGCGCGCAGGCCCGGCAGGTAGCGGCTCAGGGGCGCATCGAGCTCGAGTAGGCGCTCGTCGTAGAGCCGCAGCGCCGCCGTGGCCGTGAATACCTTGGTGAGCGAAGCGATGTCGAACAGATCGCTGCCGGTCAGCGGGCGCGAGCCCGGGTCGGCGTACATAGTGGTGCCATAGGCAGCATGGTGACGGATGGCGCCGTGCCGGGCGATCAGCACCACCGCCCCGGGGAAGATCCGCTCGGCGATGGCGTCGCCAATCAGCGCGTCGATCTCGTGCATGGGAGGCCGTACTAGTGGCGTGACATGCCAATCCTGCGTGGTACGGACGCAGCGTGCTGCGTCCGCACCAGAACAGCGTGCTGCGTCCGCACCAGGAGCGGCGTGTCACGCCACTAGCGTACAAAGATCCCGCGGCGCACGGCGATCTCGAGCACCCAGAGGCCAAGCGCGAGGCCGATCAGCCAGGGCCAGAGCCCTTCGCCGACCGGATCGGCGCCTGGGGTTGGCACGCCGGGCTGGGGGGGCGCGCTGCGCACCGTGCCGCCGGTGGTCGCTGCGATCGTCGCCAGCAGCGCCTGGCCCTGGGCCGGGTCGCCCTGCTGGCGGTACTCGGCGGGGATGGGCTGCACGTAGCCCACATCGCGCTGCTGGAGCTCACCGTCGCGCAGCAGCACCACCGAGACGACATAGGCCCCCGGCGTGGGCAGCACGAGCTCCTGAGCGTAGCGCCCGGGGGCGGTCTGGCGCACGTCGAAGCTGCGCTGCTCGCCGGTCGGCAGCGTAATCCGCGCATTCACGGTCGCCAGGTCGAGCGGCACCCCGCCCGGCTGCAGCGCATCGACCACGAGGCGCGCACCGCCGGGCCGGGGTTCGATGCGCACCTGAAGCGGCCCGCTGTCGGGCTCGGGCAGCGTGTAGCGCACCAGCTGGGCCCAGAAGCGCTCGAACCCGGCCCAGCGAGTCCACGCCGCGGCCCACGGCTCGCCGGCGGTTGGCGTCCAGGCGACGGCACGCCCCAGACCGTACTGCCAGGTCGCCAGCAGCGGGTCATCCTCAGGCGCACGCAGCACCACTTCGGCAGCGTCGCGGGCGGTGGTGGCCACGTAGCCGCTGAGCTCGGGCAGTTCAGCGGGCGCGAAGTCGCGCACGATCGGGTGGGGCAGGCTCAGGCTGGGCTGCAACTCACCCTCGACCGACGGGGTGGCCCGGGCGATCTCGCTCTCGAGCAAGGTCAGCCGGGGGATGTCTTCGGGCTGGTCGGCGTAGTAGTAGCGCCCCCCACCCCAGCGGGCGAGCTGATCGAGCAGCAACGTATCCGAGTCTTCGCCGATGGCGATGGTCGAAAGGGTGATCTCCTGGGCCCGGGCCGTCTCGACCATACGCTGATAGTTGGCAAGGTTGTTGCTGAAGCTGCGGCCATCGGTGAGCAGCACGGCGTGGCGCACCCCGGTCGGCTGCTCGGCAAGCGCCGGCAGACCGGTGGCCAGCGCCAACTCAATGTCGGTGCCGCCGCCGCTGGGCAGATTGATGATCGCCTGCTGGATGGCCGCCAGGCTGGCGCCCTCGCCGACCTGCTGGAAGGGCACCACCCAGAGCTGCCCCGTGTCGAAGGCCAGAACGCCGATGCGGTCCTCGGGCTTGAGGCTATCGCTGGCCAGGATGGCAGCCTCTTTGGCCATGTCGAACTTGCTGACGCCAAAGGCGGCGGTCATGCTCGCCGAACGGTCCACGATCAGCAGCAGGGCGATCTCGGTGCGCTGCGGGCGTGGCGGCGGCTCCATGGTCACCGGGAGCACGTCCTCCAGCGGTGTGTCCTTGTAGGCGCCAAGCGTGTAGGAGTTGCGCCCGCCGACGGCTACCAGGCCGCGCCCCTCGCTGCGCACAAACTCGCGGACACCCGCCATCTGGTCAAGGCTTAGCGCAGTCGCCGGCACATCGATCAGCACCATGCCGTCGTAGCTGACTAACTCCGAGAGGCGGGTCGGCAACTCGGCGGGCGTGATCCGGCGGGTTGTAACGCCCTGGCGTTGCAGGGCATCGCCCAGCAGCGCCGCCTCGTCGTCGCCCGCGGCGACCAGCAGCACCTGCGGCGGCGGATTGACTACCGCGGTGGCTGCGCCGCGATTGTTCGCACCGAAGGTATCACCCTCCGCCACCTCCAGTTCGGCCCGCAGGCGCACCACGCCGGGCGCGGCGACCGTATGCCGGAAGGTGAAGACCTCGTCGCCGGGGGCCAGCGTCACCTGCTCGTCGCCCAGCAGCTGTTCGCCCTCCCAGAGCCGCAAGCGGCCCACAAGCGGGGTGGCGTTCCCGGGCGCAGGGGTGGAGCGCACATCGATGGCGATCGGGAACTCCTCGCCAACGCGCAGGCTGGCTGGCGCGTTCAGGCCGGTGATCGCCACCTCAGGCGCCGAACGTAGCGCAACCGGCACCACATCAACCGTCACGCCGGCCTCGGCGGCCAGATGCGCCTCCAGCAGCGCATCACCTCCGGTGGCAAGGCCATCGGAGAGCAGCACCACCCGGCCGCCGCCGGGCAGCAACGCCCGCGCGGCGCGCAGGCCAGCCGCAAGATCGCTGCCCCCGGGGTCGGGCGCCAGGGGCGCGCGGCCC
>DAOUBZ010000276.1:0-4912 GCA_034432515.1 Chloroflexaceae bacterium
TGGCAAACCCCGTTTTGCTCACGCCGGGTGCGCGGGCGTCCCGCCCGCCTGCGGGCCGGAGGCCCGCGTACCCGGGTTTGCCAGCCGTATCGTGCAACGTCCCTGGGGCAAGCCCGAACCACCAGTTTTTCCGTTGGTATTGGCGGCTGCGCCGCCCCTGTCGGTGTTTGTGTGGTGGCTTTGGGGCTTGCCCCGAAATGGCGGAGGTTGGGCGGCGGCACTGCCCCAAAGATGTTGGCCACACTGCGTGTGGCGGCGGGGTAGCTCTGCTACAATGACAAACAACCTACGAGAGAGGAGCCTATGCGCGAAGAGCTTGATATCCTGCTCAGCGGCGGCACCGTGGTGACGATGGACACCGCCTGGACGGTCATCCCCGAGGGGGCGGTGGCCATCAGGGGGCGCGAGATCGTCGCCGTGGGGCCGGCAAGCGAGCTTGGGCAGCGCTACGCTGCCCGTGAGACGATCGACTGCGCGGGCTGTGCGATCATCCCCGGCCTGATCAACGGCCACGCCCACGTGCCGATGAGCCTGCTGCGCGGCATGGCCGCCGACCAGCAACTCGACGTCTGGCTGTACGGTTACATGTTCCCGGTGGAGAGCCAGTTTGTCGACGCTGAATTTGCCTACGTCGGCACGCTACTCTCCTGTGCCGAGATGCTGCGCGGCGGCACCACCACCTTTGTCGATATGTACTACTTCGAGGAGCAGGTGGCCCGCGCCGCCGACGAGGCCGGCATGCGCGCGATCTGCGGCCAGACGGTGATGCGCCTGCCGACCCCCGATGCGCCCTCCTTCGATGAGGGCCTCGAGCGCGCCCGCCGCTTCATCGAGCAGTGGGCCGGCCACGAGCGGATCGTGCCCACCGTGGCCCCCCACGCGCCCTACACCTGCACCGACCGGATCTATCAGGAGGCGGCGGCCCTCTGCCGCAAGTTCGGCGTGCCACTGATCACCCATCTCTCCGAGACGGCGCGCGAGGTTGAGCAGAGCATCCAGGAGCGCGAGGTCACCCCCATCCGTTACGCCAAGCGGGTGGGCGCCTTCGACGTGCCGTGCATCGCGGCCCACTGCACCCACGCCACCGAAGACGATATCCGCCTGCTGCGCGAGGCCCGCGCCGGCGCCGTGCCCTGCCCGACCAGCAATCTCAAGCTCGCCAGTGGCATCGCGCCCTACAAGCGCCTGATCGACTCCGGCGTGCGCACCGGCCTCGGCACCGACGGCCCCGCCTCCAACGATGACCAGGACATGTTCACCGAGATCCAGCTGGCGGCCCTGCTCCCCAAAGGCGTGAGCGGCGACCCCACGGCCGTGCCGGCGCGCGAGGCCCTGGCCCTTGCCACCTGCTGGGGCGCCCGGGCGGTGCACCTCGACCACCTCGTCGGCGCGCTGGAGCCACACAAGCGCGCCGATATCGCCGTGGTCGAACTGGGCAAGCCTCATAGCGCGCCGCGCTACCTCTACAGCCCCGACGCCGTCTACTCGCACCTGGTCTACAGCGCCCGCGCGGCCGATGTGCGCCACGTATTCGTCGATGGGCGCATGCTCGTCCGTGATCACACCGTGCTCACCCTGGACGAACCGGCGATCCTCGCCCGGGCGCAGGCGATCTCGACCCGCATCGACACCTTCCTCGCCTCCCGTGAGCGCAACCTCATGGCCAAGATCATCGCCCTCGGCGGCGTGCAACAGGCCGAGATCTTCGAGATCCAGGTCAAGGTGCGGCTCGGCCCTGCGGGCGAGGGCAAGGCCCGGCGCATCCTCGAGGATCCGCGGGTCAGCATTACCAAGGCCAGTGTGCGGACCCAGTACGACACCTACTTCCTGTTCAAGAACCAGGAGCGCATCCGCATCCGCGAGGACCACCGCACCGATCCGGGCGCTCGCCCGGAGCCGAAGTATACGATCACGCTGATGGCCGGGGCCGTGCGCGGCGAGTACCCCCACGCCATCGTGCTCTCACGGGCGCGCTACACCGCCCCGGCCGATCACACGGTGCGCTTCTATCGCGAGTACTTCCAACCCGACCGGGTGGTGGAGCTTGAGAAGCGCCGCCGCCGCTGGCGGATCATGTACAAAGAGCACGACTTCGCGATCAACCTCGACACGCTGCTCGGCGGCCCCGACCCCGGCCCCTTCCTCGAGATCAAGTCGCGCACCTGGAGCAGCCGCGACGCCGCCGAGCGGGCCGCGCTGATCGGCGAACTGCTTGCCATCGCCGGCGTTGATGAGCGCGACCTGGTGAAGCAGGAGTATGTGGAGATGGAGTGAATGGTGTGGAGGTGTGGAGGTGAAAGAACAGCTCCACAGCTCCACAGAGTGATGTGGATTGGACATGAAACAGCCCAACGTCTACCTGATCGGCCTGACCGGCGGCATCGCCTGCGGCAAGAGCACCGTGCTGGACATGCTCGCCGAACTGGGCGCCCACACCATCGACGCCGACCGTATCACCCACGAACTGCAGGCGCCGGGCACGCTGGTCTATCAGCAGATCGTAGACGCCTTTCCCGAGGCGCAACCGGCGCCCGGCGCCCCGCTGGACCGGCGCCGGCTCGGGGCGATCGTCTTCGCCGACCCGGAGCGCCTGCGCCAGTTGGAGCGGATCGTGCATCCGGCGGTGCGTGTGGCGATCCGCGACTTCATCACGGCCGTGGGACAGGCCGCCGGCCCCGCTGAACGGCCGGTAGTGGTGATCGACGCGATCAAGCTGATCGAGTCAGGTTGGGTCGAGGTGTGTGATGCCATCTGGGTCGTGACCGCCCCGGAGGAGCAGCAACTGCAGCGGCTGATGACCACCCGCGGGATGAGCGAAGCCGAGGCGCGGCAGCGTATCGCCGCTCAGCCACCCCAGGAGGCGCGACTGGCCCACGCCAGCGTCGTTATCGACAATGGTGGCTCACGTGAGGCCACCCGCGCCCAGGTGGAGGCAGCGTGGCGGGAGGTGGTGACCGGGTGACGCGCGGAGGCGGGGGCGCGACGCCGCCCGGTCGGACCGAAGCATGCGCCGACGGCCAGCGACGGGGTCCGGTGCCACCACGGGGCGCATGCTTCGGCCTGACGCCGTTGCGGGGTCACCCGGTGACCGGGCGACCGGGTGACGCGAGGAGGCTCAGCGACCGGGGTAGGTTTCGGGCAGCACCTCCTCGGTCAGGATGCGCCCCAGCGCCTCGAACTCCTCGAAGGCGACGGCGTGGGCGGCATCGGCGAAGCCGTAACGTCGCTTGAGCGGCGCGTCGAGCTGCGCGTACCACTCCAGCATGAGGTCGCGGCGCGCGGCCAACTCGGCCTCGCCGTCGAGCACGTACACCGGCACCGCCAGCCGCAGCACGTCGCGCCGGAAATCCACCCCGGCGAGCTGGGGGTAGAGGACGCTGCCCATATCGAGCAGCCCGCGCACGACGTTGACCTTCTCGACCAGTGTGTACTCGCTGGCCATATTGCGCAGCGGCCCCATGCCCGCCGCTGCCCCGCGCTCGAGGTAGGCCTGCGGCGGTGTGTAGGGCCGGTAGAGCTTGTCGTAGTGGGCCATCGCCAGCGCGTAGCCGTAGATGTCGGCGTAGGGTGGCTCACCGTAGGCTGCCAGCTGCTCGCGGAGCGCGACGTCGCCCGAGCGGTCGGCGTACGCGAGCAGGTCGTGATAGATGCGGCGGTCGGTCTCGTGCGGGCTGACCATCTGGCCGCTGCCGATCCAGGTGTGGTAGAGCTCGGGCTGGCGCTGCACGGCCAGCACGCCCAGCACGCTGCCCCAGGACTCGCCCATCAGGTAGATCTTGTCCTCGTCAAAACGCGCCCGCAAGTAGTTCGTCAGCTCGACCGTGTCGGACACCGCCTGCTCCAGGGTCCAGGTGCTCGTCGGGTCGAGGGCGGCGTAGGACTTGCCGGCGCCGCGCTGGTCCCAGCCGACCACCACGAAGTGCTGCGTCAGCTCGCTGAAGTAGACCCGCGACCAGCCCAGGTCGCTCTGCCCCGGCCCGCCGCTGAGGTAGAGCAAGACTGGCCGGTCAGGGCTGGAGGCACGGATCAGGATCGCCTGGTCCTTGCCGCCGAGGCGCACGCTGGCAAGCTCCGCGATGCTGCCCGGGACGGGCTGCCCATCGGGGCCGAGGATGGGCGGCGTGCGCGCCGGCAAGGCGATCAGGGCGGCAAGCGCGACGAGACCGGCGGCGGTCAGCGCAGCGCCACTACGCCGCACGAAGCTGCCAATGCCCGTGCGGGCAACCAGCATCTGAACGCGCTGCCGCCGGGCGAGGGCCGCCCCGAGGCTCGCGCCGAGCAGCATGGGCAGCAGGCCGACCAGGCCGTGGAAGCCGCGGCCGAGGAGCAGGGCCAGCACGCCGAAGGCCGAGTCCAGGCGGATGGCATCGACGGTGGGGCCGACGACGGGACGGCGCACGAGCTCGATCGTGATGATGTGGGCGGCTGGCGCAAGCAGCAGCGCCCAGCGTGAGCGCAGCAGGAAGCCCGCCGCGACTCCCACGGCGAGCCCGAGGGCCATCACGGCCAGAGCCTGGGCTGAGGTCGCGGGGCCACGCGGCATCACAATGCCTACGAGCACCCCGGCGAGCGCCGGGACGGCGAGGCTCACGGTCAGCCGGACCCAGCGGTTGCCGAACAGCCACTGCGCGAACGGTGGCCGACGGGCGTCGGGCAGGGCTGGTGAAGTGGTAGAACTGCTCACGGTTCCGTGTCCTTTCCGGATCAGCAAAGGAGTCAATTGACCGACCTACAAGAAGTGAAACCCCAGCAGGTTCCAGCTCCAGAGCAGTCAGAGGTAGCTCAGCCTCGCCTCCTCGCCTCCTCGCGTCCTCGCGTCATCCCCTCATACCAATTACCTGTGAACATCCGGCATTGTCACCCCGAGCAGAGCGAGGGGTCTTGCGCGACCCGCTCAGATTCCTCGCTGCGC
>DAOUBZ010000277.1:0-1736 GCA_034432515.1 Chloroflexaceae bacterium
GCGCAGCGAGGAATCTGAGCGGGTCGCGCAAGACCCCTCGCTCTGCTCGGGGTGACAATGCCGGATGTTCACAGGTAATTGGTATAAGCGCGGCGGGCGCTGGCACAGCACCCGGGCAGCGCTTGCCTGCTCTGAGACCGAGGTCGCTGCTGGCGTCGTTCCCAAGGGCCGGCCGCCATCGCGGCCACGATAACAGGAGGATACTGCCATGGCCCAGACCGTTCGCGCCGCCGTCGTGCAGGCAGCCCCGGCGGCCTTCGACCTGGAGACCTCGATCATGCGCGCGACCCAACTCATCGCCGAGGCCGCCGGGCAGGGCGCGCAGCTGGTCGTTTTCCCCGAGGCCTTTCTCAGCGGCTACCCCAAGGGCCTCGACTTCGGCGCCCGGGTGGGGATGCGCGCGCCCGAGGGCCGCGACCTCTTCCGCCGCTATTTCGAGAGCGCGCTGGAGGTGCCCGGCCCGGTCACGACCACCCTGGGTGCGGCGGCCCGCGATCACCGGGTCCACCTGGTCATCGGGGTGATCGAGCGCGCCGGCGGCACCCTCTACTGCACGGTGCTCTTCTTCGGGCCCGACGGTGCCCTGCTTGGCACCCATCGCAAGGTGATGCCAACGGCGATGGAGCGGCTGATCTGGGGCTTCGGCGACGGCTCGACGCTCCAGGTGCTTCCGACGCCCCTGGGCCGGCTGGGTGCGGCGATCTGCTGGGAGAACTACATGCCCCAGCTGCGCATGGCCCTCTACGGTCAGGGTATCCAGCTTTACTGCGCGCCGACGGTCGACGACCGCGAGACCTGGCTGCCGACCATGCGCCATATCGCCCTGGAGGGGCGCTGCTTCGTGCTCTCGGCCTGCCAGTTCGCGCAGCGCAAGGACTTCCCGCCAGAGGTCGCGCCCATCCAGGGTAACGACCCGGAGACGGTGATGATCCGTGGCGGGAGCTGCATCGTCAGCCCGCTGGGCGAGGTGCTGGCCGGGCCGGTCTTCGACGCGCCCGCGATCCTGACGGCGGAGCTCGACGTGGGGGCGATCAGCCGCGGTACCTTCGACCTGGACGTGGTCGGCCACTACGCCCGCCCTGACCTGTTTCAGCTCACTGTCAACACGGCACCAGCCCAGGCCGTGCGCTTCACCAGCGGCCCAGGCGCGGATGGCTGATCTTCAAACCCGACTGGCCGGCGGCGACCGGCGCGCGCCTGGCTGCGTGCTCGAAGGTGATTGACGCGATAGCGAACGCCCTAACGCAGCCAGCCGATCTGGTCGCTGCGCTGGGCGATGACAGCCTGTGGCGCAGACGAGCGTCGTCGCGCGGCTCGCCGCGCTGGTACTGGCGGCGCTGGTCGCTCCCGATGAGGGCTCGATCAGTGATGGTCTCGAAGTTGTCCACCACCAGCAGTACGCGCCCACGGCCTCGGCTCGGTGACGAGCGTGAGGCGGCGGCGTTGCTCGGGCTGCCCGCGAACCTGACCCAGGCGGCGCTGATCCCCGTCGCCTGCTACACCGGCGACGACTTCCGCCCCGCCAGACGCGCCCCGGCGCGCCAGTGCACGCCCTGGAACGGCTGGGGGAGACTACGTGTGCGTGACGGCGGCTACACGGCAGACGATATGGTACGGAGTGTTAGATCCCTTACCATATTAGATAAGTGGTGCATCCGGCAAGTCCCGTGTCACCCTGAGCGCAGCGAAGGGTCCCGCCCGAGATGCTTCGCTGCGCTCAGCATGACAAATGACCT
>DAOUBZ010000278.1:0-3986 GCA_034432515.1 Chloroflexaceae bacterium
TGAGGGGTTTCTACTGCATTAGGACGCCCTAGAACCTGCTTTTGCTTCGACTACTAACCTCCACTGTTCGGATATTGGAGAGCTTCTGAGACGCAACTCGCTGGTCGCGAACGACGTATAATGCGCCTATGCCAAGCCTCGCCTTCCTCATCGCCGCCCTCTGGCGGAGTTGCGTCAATCTCTGGCGCCGCCTGCGCCGCCGCCGCATCGACTGGGTGCGTATGGAGTTGAGCGGCAGCCTGCCCGAACTCGCCGATCAGCCCGTGTGGTGGCAGCGGCGCTTTGCCAATACCACTACGCCGCTCAGCCTGCTCGCGCTGCGGCGCCGCCTCGAACGTCTGGTCGATGATGGCCAGATCCGCGGGCTGATCCTGGTCATTCGCGACCTCTCAGCCGGTTGGGCCGCCATCCAGGGCCTGCACGACGCGCTCCGCGGCTACCGCGAGGCCGGCAAGCGGGTAGTTGCCTACCTGCCCGCCGCCGATACGCGGGCCTACTTCGCCGCCTGTGGCGCCGACCTGGTGCTCATGCCGCCTAGCGCGGACCTGAACCTGATCGGACTGCGTGTCGAGGCGACCTTTCTCGGCGACGCGCTGCGCCTTGCCGGCTTCGAGGCCGAAGTTATCGCCGTTTCGCCCTACAAGAGCGGCGGCGACCAACTGGCCCGCGGCGCGATCTCGCCGGAGGCCCGCGAGCAACTCGAGCGCATCATGGACGACCGCTTCACCATGCTGGTCGAGACGGTGAGCGCCGCCCGCGGCCTGGCTGCGGAGCGGGTGCGCGCGCTGATCGACCAGGCCCCGCTGCGTGCGCCTGACGCCTGCACGGTCGGCCTGCTCGACGCTGCGCTCTACGAGGATGAGCTTGAGGCCTACCTGCAACGCCTTGACACTGCCCAGCCCGCCGGCGCCACACCACCGGCGGCAGACGCCCCCAGCCGTCAGCGCGAGGATGAGCTCACCATCCTCGACTGGCACCAGGCCGACCGGCGCATCGCGCTGGCGCCGCTGCGCCGCGAGCGGCACTACGTGGGTGTTGTCCAGGTCGCTGGTGCGATCGCGCAGGGGCCCAGCCGCCGCTCACCGCTGCCGCTGCCCATCCTCGGCGGCAGCCTGGCCGGCAGCGACAGCATCGCCCAGGCCCTGCGCCGCGCCGAGCGCGACCGCCGCATCGCCGCGGTGGTGCTGCACATCGACTCTCCGGGTGGCGACTCCTTCGCCTCCGACCTGACCTGGCGCGAGGCGCTGCGGCTGAGCCGGCGCAAACCGCTGGTGGTGAGCATGGGCAACGTGGCCGCCTCGGGCGGCTACTACATCGCCGCGCCGGCGCGGGCGATCGTTGCGCACCCGGCGACGCTCACCGGCAGCATCGGCGTCTATGCTGTGCGCCCCAACGGGGCCGCCTTCCTCCAGCGAGCCAGCGTCGGCGTGGCAGTGGTCGGGCGGGGCGCCCACAGCGGCCTCTTCTCACCCCTGCATCCGCTTGCAGACGATGAGCGCGCCGTTTTGAACCGGATCGTAGCTGAGAGCTACACGATCTTCAAGCAGCGCGTCCGTGAAGGGCGTGGGCTCGACGAGCACCAGCTTGAGCCGATCGCCGGGGGCCGCGTCTGGACAGGGCGCGAGGCCGCGCTGCTGGGCCTGGTCGACGACCTGGGGGGACTGCCCGCTGCGGTAGCCCGTGCCCGTGAGTTGGCCAGGCTGCCGCCCGACCCGCGCGCCGCGCTGCTGCTGGTCCGGCCCACTGGTCGTCGTGACCTGCTGCCGCGTCCCTTCCCCACTGACGAACCACCTGGCCCGCTGCCCGCATTGCTCGAAGACCTGCTGCGCACCCGCGTGCTGGCCGCTGTGCCGTTTCTGATGCGGGAGGGATGAGATGGTCCGTAATTGGTTCATCCATCAAGTTCCGTGTCATGCTGAGCGCAGCGAAGCATCTCGGCTGGGACCCTTCGCTTCGCTCAGGGTGACAAATCACTTGCCGGATGCACCGGTAATGGATGCATCAGTAATACCAATTGGAATTGGCGATTCCGCCTCAGGATGCGTTCGCGTTCCGACGTTGCATCCGCCCTGCGACCTGAGCCGGGACGAAGGCTCAGGATGCGGTTTTTCGCTATCCTGAGTTATTCGGATAGGTGCTAATCGGCCCGCGCTGGCAACTCCTGGCGGGCCAGCGCCCTGCCGCCCGCCAGTGAGGGCACGATCGCCAGCAGGACCAGGCCGGCGGCGACGCGCATGGCCAGGTCGAAGCCGCCGGCCAGCGCCGCGGGTGTGGCGGTGGTGATCGGGTCGGCCGGGCCGCCGTTGAGCGCCAGCACCCGCGAGGCCCAGATCGCCCCGGCCACCGCGATCCCCGCCGTCTGCCCCAGGGTGCGCATCACTGCCAGCAGGCCGCTGGCCACGCCAAGGGCCTCGCGCGGCGCATTGCCGAGCACGGTGCTATTGTTCGGGCTCTGGAACAGGCCCACCCCCGCCCCGAGCAGCAGCAGAAACGCGATCAACTGCAGCACCGGGGTGGTCGGCGTGCTGAAGCTCAGGCCGATCAGGCTGAGCGCAGCCAGCAGCAGGCCAGCCACGGTCAGCAGGCGCGGCCCGATCCGGTCGGAGAGCCGCCCGCTGAGCGGCGAGGTCAGCGACAGGGCCAGCGGCAGCGCCATGAGCACCAGCCCGGTGGTCTGCAGATCGAAGCGGAAGACGAACTGCAGGAACAGCGGGGTGAGCAGCAGATTGAAGGCCAGCCCGAGGAAGAGGATGAAGCCGGCCAGCAGGTTCAGCGAGAAGACCGGCGCACGGAACATGCGCAGGTTGACCATCGGCTGGGCGAAGCGGCGCTCCCAGGCCAGGAAAGCGGCTCCCGCGACCACAAACAGCAGGAACAGGCCGGCGATGCGCGGGTCGTTCCAGCCCCAGAGCGGCCCCTCAGTGAGCGCCAGCAGCAGGCCCAGCAGCGCGAACATCAGCAGCAGGGCGCCTACCACGTCGAATACCTGGCCTCCGGCAACTGGCGGGTCGGGGGCAATGCTGCGCAGCGTGAGCCACGTCCCGACGATGCCGACGGGGAGGTTCACGAAGAAGATCGCCTCCCAGCCCACATAGCGCAGCAGCACCCCGCCGAGCGCCGGCCCGATGAGAATGCCCAGGGCCACGAACGAACCAATGGCACCAAGGGCCGTCCCTCGCTCGCGCGGCGGAAAGGCGGTCACCAGCAGGGCCGGGCCGACCGCCTGGATCATCGCCGCGCCCACGGCCTGCAGCACCCGAAAGCCGATCAGCGCGCCGATCGTCGGCGCCAGCCCGCACAGCCCGGAGGCAACGGTGAAAAAGATGAAGCCAGCCGCGTACACGCGGCGCTTGCCGAACATATCGCCCAGCCGGCCCATCAGCAGCAACAGGCAGGTGATGGTGAGCAAGTAGGCCAGCACGACCCACTCGACCACGTTGAGGTTGCTGTTAAAGGCGCCGACCAGCGTCCCGAGGGAGATGTTGACAATCGAACCGTCGATGGTGGAGAGCAGCACCCCGCTGCCAACGGCTGCGAGGGCCCACCATTTGCGCGCATCATCGCTCACGGGTACTCCTTGGCGCTCCAGGGAAAGCATGCGCCTATTGTAGCACCCAACACAACGCGCCCCACCGGATCCCGGTGGGGCGCGCCAGAGACGAACCGATGGAGAGTGGCTAGCGGCTCAGACCGCTGTTGATCTGCGAGAAGACCTGCGACACGCGGTTGCCGAGCAGCGTCAGGATACCGATAACAACAATAGCGATGAGCACCAGAATGAGCGCGTACTCGACGAGGCCCTGGCCCTCTTCCTTGGCGAAGAAGCTGCGAAGCATCGGTTGTTCTCCTGTTGGCTAAGATGATGGCTAGAATGTGGTCCGACGAGCGATCCTAGTACTACAACGAGGGTTGTCATTCCGAGCGAAGCGAGGAATCCCGGCTGTGATGCCATCCCGAGACCCTTCGCTTCGGCTACGCCTCCGCTC
>DAOUBZ010000279.1:0-10041 GCA_034432515.1 Chloroflexaceae bacterium
TGCGGCGGGGCGCGCCGCAGCGACAATAAAAGCCGAAGCTCTGGTGCAGCCAGGGCTTCGGCTTTTGTGGGGGCGGGGTCGACGCGCCGCAGCCGTCTGGGGGGTGGATCAGTAGCGTCCGTAGCCGCCGCGATTGCCGCCACCGTAGCCGCCACGGCCACCACCACCGCCGCGATTGCGATCCTCGGACTCATTGACGCGGATCGGGCGTCCGTTGAGCTCCTGGCCGTCGGTGGCGCGGATCACCGTGCTGACATCATCGACCTCAATCTCAACGAAGCCAAAGCCACGCGAGCGGCCCGTATCGCGGTCGGTGATCACGCGGGCGCTCTGTACCTCGCCGTGGGGCGAGAAGAAGCGTGCCAGCTCATCATCGCCAACGCCCCAGGGCAGGTTCCCAACAAACAGCTTCACCAGCATCAGGGTTCTCCTCAGCGCCTCTGCGCTGTGTGGTTGTGGCGTGCGACACGTCTGCCGCCGCCAGCCTTCCGTGCTCCCAACATCCCGAACCGCCGGCAGCCAGGGCGTACCTGGCTGTCTCGCTCCGGCCAACACCACGTACATTCCCTTCGCGCGAAGAAGGCCTCGCGAGCGCCCAGGGCACGGACGGGAGTCTCTGATGCCGGTCTCGCAGCATGTGACGTTGGCAAACGCTTGCGATTATAGCATGTTTTTATTGGGTTGCAACCCCTTACCACCGCCTCCGGCGGTGGGGTGTGTGGCGGCGACGCCGCCAGAACCACCGCAAGCGCCAGGGTTTGAGGCAAGCTCTTGCGCTTGCGGAACCGGCCCGCTTCGGCTATACTACCAGCGGTGTTGGGCAAACGGCTCTGTTTGCAGACGCTGCGGAGAACAGGTTCGCCCGGGCTTTCCTGGGCCGGGTATCCTGGTTTTCCGGGCAGGTCCGCGCTGGACGGGGTCCACCAAATCCATGGTAAAGGGGGTGAGCAGACGATTGACGGATGCGCGGGTCCGGGGATGGGCGACACCCCGCGCCATAATCAAGACCCGGGCCACCCCAGTGGTCGCGCACGTCAAACGGCAGAGCTATGCGTGTTGAACGTCGTGATGGCGAGACAGTCGAGCAACTGATCCGCCGCTTCAACAAGGGGGTCATCTCCGAGCGGATCACCAAGACGTACCGCGAGAAGATGCACTTCGTATCGAAGAGCGAGCAGCGCAAAGAGAAGCGTCGCCGCGCCGAGCGCAACCGGCGCAAGAAGATGGCGAAGGGCTACTAGCCGCGCGGCATACATTCGGCACGGGTCTGGCGAGCCACGGCTCGCCGTGCCCGTGCTCTTTGTTGTCTCCTGGAACTGGCGCCGTGCTATAATCGGGTTGTGATGAAGGAAATGTTATCTATGTTTGACAAACTTGCCAGTGTTGAAGCGCGCTACGAAGAGCTCGGTGAGTTGCTGGCGCGCCCCGAGATCGTGAGCAACCTGGCGTTGCTCCAGCAGTATGCCCGTGAGCAGCGGGAGCTGGAGGGCGTGGTTGCCGCATACCGCAGCTACAAACAGGCCCGGCACGCGGCCGATGAGGCCAGCGCCGTGCTGAATGAGACCGACGATCCGGAGCTGCGCGCGCTCGCCCAGGAGGAGCTGGATAGCCAGCGCGCCCGGCTTGAGGCGCTTGAGCAGGAGCTACGCGTTCTGGTGCTGCCGCGCGATCCCAATGATGCCAGGGACGTGATCATCGAGATCCGCCAGGGTGAGGGCGGCGATGAGGCGGCCCTGTTCGCGGCGGACCTGTTCCGTATGTATACGCGCTTCGCCGAAGAACGGGGCTGGAAGGTGGAGGTTGACAACGCCACCGAAAACGGCCCTGGTGGGTACAAAGAGATCGTCTTTGAGATCAGCGGTGAAGGCGCCTATAGCGTGCTCAAGTATGAGGGCGGCGTCCATCGTGTGCAGCGTGTGCCGGCCACCGAGGCGCGCGGACGCATCCATACCTCCACCGCCACGGTTGCCGTGCTCCCCGAGGTGGAGGAGACAACGGTTGAGATCAAGCCGGAGGATCTGCGTGTCGATGTCTTCCGCGCGGGCGGCCACGGCGGCCAGGGCGTCAATACCACCGACTCGGCCGTGCGCCTGGTCTACCGGGCCGGTACCCCGGATGAGATCGTCGTCACCTGCCAGGATGGGCGCTCGCAGATCAAAAACAAAGAGAAAGCGCTGACCGTGCTGCGCGCCCGGCTCTATGCGCGTGAGCAGGAGAAGAAGGACCGCGAGCTCGGCACCTCGCGCCTGGCCCAGGTGGGCACTGGTGAGCGCGCCGAGAAGATCCGTACCTATAACTTCCCACAGGACCGGGTGACGGACCACCGGCTCGGCCAGAACTTCTCCAACCTGCCCGGCATCCTCGATGGTGATCTGGAGAAGATTATCAACGCGTTGATCGTTCATGATAACGCCGAGCGGCTGAAAGCCTCCGGGATCGCGTAGGCCCGCCCGGGCCGTTGCACCGTGTGCTGCCCGCGGCGGGGTGTGGGGCAGCGTAGGGGCCTCACAAGGTCACAAGGTGGTTGTTCGTTTGCTACAGGGACGATTGTGCTCACGCTACAGCTCGACCAGTTCATCAGGCGCATGCCCAAGGTTGAGTTGCACCTGCATCTCGAAGGGACGGTCAGCCCGCGGACCCTGATTGAACTGGCCCGGCGTAATGGCGTTCCCCTGGCGGCCACCAGCGAGGCTGGTGTGGCCGCCCTCTTCAACTACCGGAGCTTCGGCGAGTTCCTCAGCGTCTTTATGGGCCTGGCACGGGCCATCGTCTATGGCGAAGACTTCGAGCGGCTGGCCTACGAACTGGGGCTTGAACTGGGCCAGCAGCAGGTGCGCTACGCCGAGGTTATGATCTCGCCGATGCAGCACATCAACCGGGGGGTCGATCTGCGCGAGGCGATAGAGGGCGCAATGGCCGGCTTCACGCGGGCCGAACGCGAGGCGGGCGTCATCGTGCGGCTGGCCCTCGACTATGGCCGTGGCTACGGCACCGAGGCCGCCTGGCAGGTGCTGGAGGTGGCCCAGGCTACCCGAGAGCTGGGCGTAGTGGGCTGGTCGATCGGTGGCAACGAGATCGGGCACCCACCCGAGCCATTTGCCCCGGTCTTCGCTGCGGCCCGGGCGGCGGGGCTGGGCCTGATGGCCCACGCGGGCGAGGTGGTCGGCCCGGCCAGCGTCTGGGGCGCGATCGACGCCCTGGGGGCGACCCGCCTCGGTCACGGCATCCGCAGCGTCGATGATCCGAGCCTGCTGGTTGCCCTGCGCGAGCGGGGCGTGGTGCTCGACATCTGCCCCACCAGCAACCTGCTCACTGGCGCCGTTGGCTCCTGGCAGGAGCACCCGCTGCCCCGGCTCAAGGCGGCAGGCGTGGCGCTGACCATCAACTCCGATGACCCGACCTTCTTCCACACCACGCTGACCGAGGAGTACCGCCGCGCCGTCATCCACTTCGGCTTCGGCGCCGATGAGCTCAGCTCCGCCGTGCTGACCGCGGCAGCCGCCAGCTTCCTGCCCCACGCCGCGCGCACCGCGCTGTGTACCCGCCTGGCGGCCGAGCTCAGCGCCCTCAGGGCCGAACTCGCCGTTTGACAAGCGCGAACGACCCGCGTATAATCGAGTGAACGCCGCGCCCAGGTGGCGGAATTGGCAGACGCGCTAGGTTGAGGGCCTAGTGACCTAACCACGGTCGTAAGGGTTCAAGTCCCTTCCTGGGCACCAGCTCTGATCGGGCGATTAGCTCAGCGGTAGAGCACCTCGCTTACACCGAGGGTGTCGGCGGTTCGATCCCGTCATCGCCCACCAGAGGATGCAGCACCGCCCCGTGAGCCAGGCTGCTCCGGCACCTGATACGCAGACCCCATCCTGGTGCTCGCCAAGGTAGCTCAGTTGGTAGAGCATCGCACTGAAAATGCGAGGGTCACCAGTTCAAGTCTGGTCCTTGGCACCACACGTTGGGGCAGCAGCGAGCCCTTCGTAGCAGTGGCTACGAGGGGCTCGCTGCTTGTCCGGGGTTGTGCTGGTGCCTGCCTCAGAGCTCAAGCCGGAGCTGGCCGGGGTGGATGCGCGGCGATCGGCGGGGGGTGGGCGGCGGGCGGCGGCTGCCGTGACGCTCGCGCACCGCGGCCACCTGCGCCGCCGTGTCCGGCTGGTTGCGCACGGCGGCAATGGCGGCGCGCGCCCGGCGGACTGCTGCCTCGTGGTCAACGATCGGCGCCGGGTAGGTGCGGCCGATGATACAGCCGGTGCGGAGCTGCATCTCGCGCGGCATGAGCCAGGGCGCGTGGATGAACGAGGCCGGCACACCCGCCAGTTCAGGCACCCAGCGCCGCACGAACGCTCCGTCGGGGTCGTGGTCCTGGCCCTGCTTGACCGGGTTGTAGATCCGCAGGGTGGTGTTGCCAGCTGTCCCAGACTGCATCTGGAGCTGGCTGTAGTGGATGCCGGGTTCGTAGTCAAGCCAGGCGCGGGCCAGCACGAGCCCGGGGGCGCGCCAGTGCTGCCACAGGTCGAAGCAGGCGAATGAGACGACCATCGCGCGCATACGGAAGTTGAGCCATCCGGTGGCAGCGGTGGCGCGCATACAGGCATCGACAAACGGGTAGCCGGTCTGCCCGGTGGCCCAGGCGGCGAGCCGTGCTTCGTCCGGCTGCTCGGGGCGCATCCCGTCATAGGCGTGCACGAGGTTGCGCTGCTCGATCGCGGGCTCGGACTCGAGCTTCTGGATGAAGTGGCAGCGCCAGCGCAGGCGCGCCGCGAACGCGCTCAGGGGGCGTACCCAGGCGGCGTCGGCGGGATCGCCACTGGCGGCGAGCGCGCCCATGCGGGCGCGGGTTGCGCGCACCACCTGGTTGACCGACAGCGCCCCCCAGCTCAGGTAGGGGCTGAGGCGCGAGCAACCTGCCCAGGCGGTGTGTGGGCTGGAGAGCGCCTGGTGGTAGGCTGCCCCACGGCGATGCAGGAAATCGTCGAGCAGCGCGTGGCCCGGGGCCTCGCCGCCGGCCTGGCGCTCGATCAGTTGGTCCGGCGCGAGCCCGAGTTCGGCGTGGCTCGGAATGGGGCCAGGATCGAGCGCGGGCGTAAGCGGTCGCAGCGCAGGTGGTGGGGCAACCAGCGGGCGGGCCATGCGCTCGTCATACAAAGCGTCCCAGGCGTCGCGGGACGCCAGCCGCCGCACGACGCCGCCCTGCGGCAGCTCGTGGAAGGGGAGGCCGCGGGCGCGCGCCCAGCGCCGCACCGCCCGGTCACGCTGGTAGCTGAGCAGATTGCCGGTCTCCTCGTGGGCCCAGAGTTGCGCGATGGGCAGGGTGGCCGCGAGTTGCTCGAGGACCGCCACCGGCTCGCCCACGCGCACGATCAGCGGCTGCCCGCGCTGGGCGAGCGCCGCGCGCAGGGCATGCAGGCAGTCGGCGATGAACGACCAGTGGGCCGGGGCAAAGTCAGGCGCGTGGACGAGCGCCGGCTCAACGATATACAGTGGCAGCACCGGACCGCGGGCCGCTGCCGCCGCGAGCGGCCCGTGGTCGTCGACCCGGAGATCGCGCTTGAACCAGACGAGCTGGATCGGCTCGTCTTCGCTGGCGTGCTGTGTAGCCACACAAGCAGTATACCCTGGTTCCGGGCTGGTGGGCCGGGGCAAGCTGGTCGTTTGTAGCCTGCCTCGGGTGGACGTGTGCACACTTCTCCGGGGAGTGAGGCATCTTGCCCTCGAATCCTGACGAGGGCGGGACGCTCTCGCTCCCAGGTTTGCGGAATTACCCAACTCGGAACACGTACCCCCGGGTTTGAGGGGCCTATGACCCCAGGATTGCGCCCCACTGGATCGTGTGCTAGATTAGCATCAGTCGATCCACCTTCACCAGGCCAAGCAATGCGTACTGAGCAGCATGATTGCCCTGCTGAACCCATTGAGCCAGGTGGCTCGCTGCGCTCGTGCCACTGTCGCGCAGGCACAAAGCATTCGAGACATGCTATAGGTCCATAGCGGCACTGGTGTTGGCCGTCCTGAACACCTGCGTGAAGCATCTGGAGTGAAGCTTGATAAGCCAGCCGGTCGGTACGATCACCCTGCACTTTACCGACATCGAGGGGAGTACTGCGCTATGGGAGCACGATCGAGCCGCGATGCAGGCGGCCCTTGAGCACCATGACCAGCTCCTACGTAGGCAGTTCGAGGTTCATAATGGGTATATTTTCAAGGCCCTCGGTGATGCTTTCTGTGTTGCATTTTCCACTGCTGCTGAAGCCATGGCAGCTGCATGTGCCGCCCAACAGAATCTCATAGCACATGATGGGTTCTCGCTTCCGCTCAGGGTACGGATGGCGCTCCACAGCGGCGCGCCGGAGGCGCGCGACGGCGACTATTTCGGGCCGCCCCTGAATCGAACTGCTCGTTTGCTGGCGACCGCCCACGGTGGGCAGATTGTGCTCTCACTGGCCGCCAGCGAACTGGCACGCGATGATTGCCCGCCCGACATCGAACTGCGCGATCTGGGCGTGCATCGGCTCAAGGATCTCAGTCGGCCCGAGCATGTCTTTCAGTTGATCGCGCCAGGTCTCCCCTCCGAGTTCCCGCCACTCCGAAGTCTGGAAGGATACACCCACAACCTCCCGGCCCAGGCAACGCCGCTCATCGGTCGTGAGCAGGAGGTGGCCACCGTCTGTGAGCGGTTGATGGCCGCGCACGTGCGCCTCCTGACCTTGACCGGGGCGGGAGGAGTGGGTAAGACCCGACTTGCGCTGCAGGTGGCCGCCGAACTGCTCGACCACTTCACCGACGGGGTCTGGTTCGTCAACCTCGCCCCGATTCGTGACCCGACCATGGTGCTCGCCGCGATCGCCAGGGTCCTTGACGTGCGCGAGTCCGGGGAGGAGCCGACTGTTGAGCGGCTCCTGGCCGTGCTGTCCGCGAAGCGCCTGCTGCTGCTGCTCGACAATTTCGAGCAGGTGATCGCCGCGGCATCCCTTGTCGCACAGTTGCTCGATGGTGCGCCGCTGCTCAAGATCCTGGTCACCAGCCGCGAGGTGCTAGGAGTGTATGGCGAGCACGATTTCGCTGTCCCGCCGCTACCGCACCCACTGCGCAACCAACGCCTGTCGCTCGCACGGCTAACCCAGTACGAGGCGGTAAGGCTGTTTATCGAGCGAGCCACAGCCGCTGATATAACCTTCCGCGTTTCGGAGGAGAATGCGCCGGCGATCGCCGAGATCTGCTATCGGCTCGACGGACTGCCGCTTGCGATCGAGCTCGCAGCCGCACGGGTACGACTGATGCCGCCACAGGCGCTGCTCGAACGTCTCAGCCGCAGGCTGGCCCTGCTCACCGGCGGTCCGCGCACGCTGCCCGCACGCCAGCAGACGCTACGGAACACCATTGATTGGAGTTATGAACTGCTCACTCCCGATGAGCAGCAACTATTCGCCCGCCTCGCAGTGTTCGTCGGTAACCGGACCCTCAATGCCATTGAGGTCGTCTGTGCCGATAGTGGGGAGGGGGCAACACCCCTGATTGATGGTCTGCAATCGCTGATCGACAAGAGCCTGCTCTTACAGGTTGCGGGCAACGACGGCGAGCCGCGCTTTCTGATGCTGGAGACGCTGTGGGAGTATGCCCGCGAGCGCCTCGATGCTAGCGCGGAGGCCGGGGTGCTACACAAGGCTCACGCAAGCTACTTCCTGTCGATGGCCTATCAAGCGGAGCGCCATTTCTTCGGCGCCGAGCAGGGTCTCTGGCTGGACCGGATCGAGAGCGAGCTCGACAACATCCGGGCCGCACTCGAATGGAGCAGGACTTCGTCCGAGGATAGGTCCATCGGCCTGCGCATCGCCGGCCTGCTATGGCGCTTCTGGGAGATCCGTGGCTACATCACCGAGGGCCGCATGTGGCTGGAAGGACTGCTGGTGGCGCGCCACACCCTGCCGCGTGAAGCGATCTGGTTTGCGCTGCATACAGCCGGGAACCTTGCCGACGACCAGGATGACTACGTGCAGGCAGAACGGTACTGGCAGGAGTGTCTGGACATCTGCCGCGAGTTGGGCAACCGTACCTTTGTCGGCCACATGCTGAACAACCTGGGCAATCTGGCTACAGCTCTGGGGCACTACGACCTGGCAATCGCGCGCTATGAAGAAGCTTTTCCGATCTACCAGGAGATTGGCAATCGCTGGGCTTACGGGCTCGCGACCGGCAACCTGGCCTGGGCGCTGCATATGCGTGGCGACTACGTTCGCGCTCGGGAGCTGTACGGCGAAGCCCTGGGGGTGATGCGTGAGCGCAATGACCAGCGTTCAATTGCCAATGTGCTCCGTGGCCTGGGCGCAATCGCCTACGACCTGGGCGAGCTTGGGGAAGCGGAGCGGCTGTTCGAAGAAAGCCGCAGCCTGCACGAGACGCTCGGCAGCAAGCCAGGCCTGGCAACGGTGCTCACCAATCTTGGCGCCCTCGCCTTGCGCCAGGGCAACCTGGATCGCGCCGAGAACCTGCTGCACGCAAGCCTGGCGCTGCAGCAGAGCCTGGGCTCGCGGGCCGGGATCGCGCAGGCAACCCTGCTGCTGGCGCAGGTAGCCCACGCCCGCGGCGAACAGGGGCGCGCGTTCGCGCAGTTCGTAGAAAGCCTGCGCATGACGGAGGGACTCGGTGGCGAGACGCTGGCGCCGTTGGCCTTTGAGGCCCTGGCCAGGCTCTGTGCTGCTGTGGGCCACCACGAGGATGCCCTGCGCCTGTTGAGCGCCGCGGCAGCGCGGCGGCGCGCCAGTGGCAACGTGCTTCCACCGATCGACGCGCCAGATCTGGAAGCACTGCGCCAACGCCTGCGGGCTGCGATCCCGGACGAACGCTTTGCCGAGCTCTGGGATGGTGGGGCGAGCCTCGCGGTGAACCAGGCGGCGGCGCTCGCCGCCGAGCCACCGATGCCCGCCCTGGCCTCACAGGCGCCGCAGCAGGCGGCTACCCACGCGGCGCAAACCTATGGCCTCACCGCACGCGAGCTCGAGGTGCTGTGCCTGGTTGCCCAGGGCCTTACGGATGCACAGGTGGCCGAACGGCTTGTGATCAGTCCCCGCACCGTCAATAACCACCTGACCTCGATCTACAGCAAGCTGGGCGTCAGTTCGCGC
The DNA here is from genome assembly GCA_034432515.1 of Chloroflexaceae bacterium. Lineage (GTDB taxonomy): Bacteria > Chloroflexota > Chloroflexia > Chloroflexales > Chloroflexaceae > JACAEO01. Next base: position 9,114 of record DAOUBZ010000279.1, read on the forward strand.
ACCGCCGCGACCCGCTGGGCGCTGGAGCAGTCGCTGGCGTGACAGCGTCCCCCGCTCGCGTTGAGAACGATCGCGCGCTGAGTAAATCAACCCCGTTGTCCCCCTGCCCATTGTGAGGAACAATTGAGTTGTTCCACTGATGTGTCGTGAACGCTCCTGCGCTACCCTGCTCGCACAGCAACTCACCGAATCAGGCAAACGTAAGGAGATGTGACCATGACAACTCAGTCGCTGTCCGTACAGGGCTCCGGATGCGTACTCTCCGCTAGTGATCACACCCCCGGCATGGTGGAGCAGCGAAGCGACGAACAACGGCGGGATAGCCTTCACGGGCTTGCGACAGAGCCAGCGGGGACACTGAGCGAAGACATCGAGCGGCGCCTTGAGGCCCTGGACGACGAGATCGACGCACTGCAGATTATGCTCGCCGAAGGAAAACGCCCATGGTACCAGGACGTTGCTGTCGTTGTGTCTGTGCTGACCTTTCTGCTGTCGCTGGCAACTACATTGTTCGCATACGTGCAGGCCGACTGGCAGCGCAGGGAGCAGCGCATTGCGACCGACCGGGTTGAGTTGCGCCAACTGGTGCAGCGCCTGACGGCTCTGCCGAGGGAAAACGCCGCCCTATCGCAGGTCTACACCGATACCCTGGTTGTCGGACAGCTTTCAGGCCTTCTTCAAGCCGAAAATGCCTTGCTCGCCAAGCAGGCCGCCCAGATAATCGCGCGCATCCCTGAGCACGTTACAGTGGCAGAGTACGCGACAGTCGCTGGCGCACTCAACCTTTCGGGCCTGATGGAGCAGAGTTTGCAGCTGTATGTCGAGGCCGAGCACCAGATTCAGAAGCTCTCCAATATCCGAACAGTGGAGGTTAGTAGTCGAAGCAAAAGCAGGTTCTAGGGCGTCCTAATGCAGTAGAAACCCCTCA
>DAOUBZ010000280.1:0-3254 GCA_034432515.1 Chloroflexaceae bacterium
CGCTGGTGGCCCTGCTACGCGGCGACCAGCCGGATCACTGGTGGCCCGCGGCTAGCGCCCTTGCCTGCCTGGCCAGCCGGCGCGCCGTGCCCGCCCTGGTCGCGCTTCTGCAGGGCCCCGGTGACCCCGTCCAGCGCGAGGCCGCGGCCTACGCGCTGTCGTTCGGCTCCCCCCCGGGGCGCGAGGCACCGCTCACCGCGGTGTTCGTCGCTGTCCTCACCGATGCTGGCGACGCCCCGGCGGTGCGCGCTCAGGCCGCCGAAGGGCTCGCCAACCTGCACGAGGGGGACGACCAGGCGGGGGCGGCCTTCGCCCAGGCCCGTGACGCACTGCTGGCGACGCTGCACGACCCCGCGCCCGAGCTTCGCTTCTGGTCCGCCTTTGCCCTGGGCAACCTGCGGGTCGCCGAGGCCACGCCCGCGCTCGCGGCGCTCACGGCCGACACCACCCCCGTGCCCGGCTGGTGGACCGTTGGCGAGGAGGCGGCCGATGCGCTGAGCGTGATCCAGGGGGGCGAACGCCCGCAGCGGACGCCCCGGCCGCACGCGTCTCCTTCAGCCGTGTGATGCGCGATGATACCAGTCGATCGTTGACATAACAAACGGATCTGATAGGTCGGCGCACGAGTTATACCTTATGGAAGATGTACCCAACCCTGAGGCAGCCCACCCGTCCCGGCGCGTCGTCTTCTTCGGCGACTCGCGGGCCGACTGGTGGCGCCTGCCGGAGTTGCCGGGGCTCCACTGCGTGAACGCGGGCGTCCCCGGGGCCACGGCGCCCTACCTGGCGCAGCGCTTCCAGGCAATGGTCGCACCACTGCGTCCGGACATCGTCGTCGTGCAGCTGGGCGTGAACGACCTGGTTGAACTGACCGGCCGCGCACCGGAGCGCGAGCGGCTGGTGAACGTCGTGCGCGCGGCGACCGCGTCCGTCGTGGCTGACGCCCGCGCGCTGGGGGCGCGGGTCATCCTGACGACGATCTTCCCGCTGGCGCGCGGGCCATCCGTGGGCCGCGCCGTCCAGGAGGCGATTACGGCCGTGAACCAGGGCTTGCCAGGCCTGGTCGCCCCGGATGTGCAGCTGCTCGATAGCGCCGCGGTGCTCTGCGGGCGGGACGGTTACGTCCGCGATGCCTACGCTGACGATGAGGTGCACCTCAGCGCGGCGGGCTATGCCGCGCTCAATGCGGCCCTTGTGCCGCTGCTGCGCGTTGATGGGTAGGTTATGTGACCAGACGAGGAGCACCGTACGCTCGGCGAGCGGTGCAGGCGCGAATGCGCGGCTCAGAATCGCGTCTTTTAGCCTGACCGTTTGCGGACGGCACCCATAGCCCGACAGCATCCACACGGCGTTGTGTCGAGCTGTGGAGGCTACCGGGATGAGGCCCGGACTGCCAAACTGGTTTGAACCACATCTCAGGCCTGTGCCACCAGCATCGTATCGCGTCGTACCTTCCGGCGGCTGCCGTACTCGCCGGGGTGCAGCAGGATGCAGAAAGCCCCCGGCGATATCGCCAGGGGCTTCCGAGTGGGGTGCCTGATGGGTTTCGAACCCACAACCTCCTGATCCACAGTCAGGCGCTCTAACCATTGAGCTACAGGCACCACGATAGATGGCGCTGGCGAGTATAGCATAGCAGCGCGCGGCGTGTCAAATTGGTTTTTGCGCCAGCGTTCCCTTTCTCATCCCCAGACCCGCCCCCGCTGTGGTGCGCAAAGTGTGGTAGCATGCCCGCATGAGCGTGCACGGGCGCGCCAATCAAGGAGATGATGGTGACCGACGAACGACCTGACGACCGCGCAGCGGGCGCGGACGATACGACCCCGCACGAACCTTCCGCATGGGATGAGGGCGCCGAGCAGACGGCCGACCCTCTCGCTGAGTCGACTGAGCCATCTGATGGCGGTCGCCCCCGCTGGCCGGTGGTGATCGGCCTGGTGCTGCTCCTGGCGGTGATTGGCGGCAGCCTGGCGCTGCTCCTGCCCTCCGGCCCCATCCGCGAGGTGGACCAGTTGATCCCCACCGCGCCCGCCGGCCAGTCTGGCGTGCCGACCGCCCTGCCGCTTCCCGTTGCCGTCGAGGGCGATCGCAGCGAGGTGATCGCGACCGTTGGCGATGGCGCGATCTACCGCGGCGATTTCATCAGCCTCTATCAGCCAGGCGCCGATCCGCAGGAGCTCCTTGACCAGCTCATCCAGGTGGAGTTGCTGGTCCAGGCGGCCAGCACTGAGGGCGTCCAGGCCGATGAGGCCGCGGTCACCGAGCAACTCACGCAGATCAAAGAAGCGCAGGCGAATGGCGATGAGGCCCGCTTTAAGGACTTTCTCGAACAGCAGAAGCTCGGGAGTGAAGAGAACCTGCGCCGGCTCCTCGCTCGCAACCTCGTTGTGGAGCAGATGATCCTGCGCCATACGACCGGCGAACAGGCCCGCGTCCGCCATATCCTCATCGCTACCGAGACAGTCACCGATACCGCCGCGGTCGAGGCTGCCCGGGTCGAGGCCGAGGGCTTGATGGCCCAACTTGACGGTGGAGCCGATTTTGCCACCCTCGCCGCCGAGCACTCTGACGATGAGTTCTCCGCCGTCAATGGCGGCGATCTGGGCTGGGCGCTGCGTGGCGTCTTTGTCGAGCCCTTTGATGAGGCGGTGTTCAGTATGGCCCGCGGCGAGCGGCGCCTCGTGCAGTCCCAGTTCGGCTGGCACATTATCGAACTGCTCGATCCCCCTGAGGTGCGCCCGCTGGAGAATCGCGATCTACTCCAGACCCAGCCAGGCCAGCAGGCGTTCGTCGAGAGCTTCCTGCCCTACCTCGAGCAATTGCAGGCGAGCGCCGAGCAGGCCCAGCAGATCAAAATCCTGGTGCCCGCCGAGCAGCTTGTGGCCCAGCCGTAGCAAACTCATGAGTGACGAGTGCTGAGCCGCAGGTCCCGCGTCCCCACGCGGCGCGGTGCCGGTTCGATCCACAATGCTTGACCTGAAGCTGGTATCACCTGCGGCTCAGCCTCCCACCACGCGAATGCCTGCCGGGCGGACGCGTTGATCATGACGAGGCCCTCACCGCTCCTGCTGCACCGATGTTGCTGCGGAGGCTGCTATGCTCGCTCCGATTCCCCTGCTCCTGCTACTCCTGCTGCTGGCCCTCAGCCTGGCTGGCTGTGGCCAGCCCGCAGGCAGCGCCGCAACGGCCACGCCCGCCCCCTCGGCCACGGCGCTGCCCGCCAGCGCGACGCCCGCCCCCTCGGTCACGGCGCT
>DAOUBZ010000281.1:0-2183 GCA_034432515.1 Chloroflexaceae bacterium
ACGCCGCGACGACCACCGAGAACATGAGGTTGCGCAAGCCCTGTTGTATCAGCCCTGCTCGTCCTTCCGCGCCCGGGCGCGGTGGTATACTATTGTTATGTCTCCAGGCGCTCTGCAATTGGTTCGCCTCGTTCACGCCGGGCACATGCCCTACCTGGCGGCGCTGGCGCTGCAACGCGAACTGGTCGCCGCGCGCTCGGCTGGCCAGGCCCCGGATACGCTGTTGCTGCTCGAACATCCGCCAACCATCACCCTGGGCGTACGCGCCGACCCGGCTCACGTGCTGCTGCCGGGCGAGGAACTGGCCCGGCGGGGCGTAGCTGTGGTGGACACCGACCGCGGCGGCGATGTGACCTTTCACGGCCCTGGGCAACTCGTGGGCTACCCCATCCTCAAGCTCTCGCACCACGGCGCCGATCTGGGCCGCTATGTGCGCCGGCTTGAGGAGACGATCATTCGCACCCTGGCTGAGTTCGGCGTCAGCGGGTTGCGCGCCCCGGGGCTGACCGGGGTGTGGGTCGCCGATGGGCGGGCAAAGATCTGCGCGATCGGCGTGCGGCTCAGCGCCTCGGGCGTCACCTCGCACGGCTTCGCGCTCAATGTCAGCACCGAGCTCAGCGGCTTTGCCCAGATCGTGCCCTGCGGCATCGCCGACCGCACCGTCACCTCGCTGGAGCAGGTGCTCGGCATCGCCCCACCCGCCGATACGGTGCGCGCGGCCCTGCTCCGCCACTTCGCCGCGGTGTTCAATGTGAGCCTCTACGAGGTCGCCGCAGCGTCCTTGCAGGATATGAGTACAATACAGGCGTGATATGTCTTGCCACTAGAACAGGTTGTTATGACTGAACTCATCCCGCTGGCTTCGGTTGGTGTGTCCGGCTCGTCTGAGCCGCCGCCCCGCCCGCGACGACCGGAGTGGCTCAAGGCGCGCGCGCCTGCCGGCGCGAACTATGCCGATGTCCACCGCCTGATGCGTGAGCAGGGCCTGCATACCGTCTGCGAGGAGGCCCGCTGCCCCAACCTCGGCGAGTGCTGGAACCATCGCACGGCCACTTTCCTCCTACTGGGCGATACCTGTACCCGTGGTTGCCGCTACTGCGCCATCGGCAAAGGTAAGCCACAACCGATCGATGAGGCAGAGCCCGAGCGCATCGCCGCCTCGGTGGCCCACCTGCGCCTGCGCTTCGCCGTGCTCACCTCGGTCAATCGCGACGATGTGCCCGATGGTGGGGCCCATATCTTCGCCCGCACGATCGAACGCATCCGTGCCCGTGTGCCGGACTGCAAGATCGAGGTGCTCATCCCTGACTTCGACGGCAACTGGGACGCCCTGCAGCTGGTGCTCGACGCCCGTCCCGATGTGCTTAACCATAACATCGAGACAGTCCCCCGCCTGTTCCGCCGCTTCCGCCCCCGCGCGCGCTTCGCGCAGAGCCTGGAGTTGCTCGCCCGTGCCCGTGCCTTCGACCCGCACCTGGTGACCAAGAGCGGCATGATGGTTGGCGCCGGCGAGACCAATGCCGAGGTCATCGAGGTGCTGGACGCCCTGCGCAGCGTTGATGTCAATGTGGCAACGATCGGCCAGTACCTGGCCCCCGATGCGAGCTACTGGCCTGTGGATCGTTATGTCACCCCGGCGGAGTTCGCGCAGTTCCGCGAGGAGGGACTGCGCCGCGGCTTCCGCCACGTCGAGAGTGGCCCACTGGTGCGCTCAAGCTACCACGCCCACCTCCATGTGGGGGCGCAGCAGCATGAGTACGGCCTTCCGAATACGAGCCCATCCGAATAACTCAGGATGCCGAAAAACCGCATCCTGAGCCTTCGTCCCGGCGGCTCGCGAGCCTGTCGCGCCCCGGCCCGAGCCGGGACGAGGGCGGCAGGCTTCGTCGTGAGCCCCGGCCTGAGCCCAGAGGAAGGCCCAGCCGAACGGCCGGGGTACGCGCAGCGCGTATCGAAGGGACGGTTATTCGGATAGGCAATAAGGGGGCGCCGCCCACGTGCCCCCGGATCCCGCCGGGAAGGCAGCGTTCCTGGCTATACGGCTGCGGTGTCATGCCCGCGCCGGGGGGCGACCACGTTGGGCCGCCCGTACAGGGCTGCGCCCCCCCTGCGTCCCTACCAGGGGTAGGTTTTTGGGGAGTTGCGCCCCCAGGCCCCACATACCCCACCCCCCTACCCCCTCC
>DAOUBZ010000282.1:0-7704 GCA_034432515.1 Chloroflexaceae bacterium
CCGGACAACCAACCCTCGGGGTGGCATAGCCGCCCCATACCCCGCCGCAGGCGGCGGACGTTGCACAAGTCCTGGATGACAGCTGGTCGCCATTGCTATTATAGCGTAGAGCCGTTGCCGGGGGGCTACCCACCGTTGCGCGCCAGCCAGGCCAGGGCCAGCTGCAGGCCAACCAGCGTCTTGCCGTCCACGAACTCGCCGGCCAGCAGGGCCTCCTGGAGCCCCGCCAGCGGGCGCTCCTCGGGGTGCAGTAGTTCGTCCCAGTCGGCCTCAGCCGAGGCCGGGCTGAGCTCCAGGGCCAGGAAGATATGGGTCCGTTCGTTGCTGTAGCCGGGGGAGGTGTAGTAGTTCACCAGGGGAATGAGCCGGCCGGCCTGGTAGCCGAGCTCCTCGGCCAGTTCGCGGGCCGCCGCAGTCGCCGGCGCCTCGCCCGGCTCCAGCAGCCCCGCCGGCAGTTCCAGCACCTCGCGCCCGGCGGCAATGCGAAACTGGCGCACCAATAGCACCCGGTCCTCGTGGATGGGCACCACCGCCACACCGCCCATGTGCTCGACCACATCGCGCCGGGCGGTCTGGCCGTTGAGGAGTACGACATTGCCCGTGGCCACGCTAAAGATCGGCCCGCGAAAGACCTCGTGCCGCTCGGCCCACTGTTCCATCCCTGGCTCCTTCTCGGGGACATAGCTCAAAGCAGCGCGACGAGTGCCGCATGCACGCCGCACGGAGTAGGGGCACCCCTGGTGGTGGACGCCCACCAGGGACGCCGCTACTGACGAATGTCGACCTGCCGCAAGGCGGCCACCACCTCGCCCGGCAGGCTATGCTCCCAGAGGTGCCCCCCGAGTTGTTCCAGCTCGTGCACCGTGGCATCACGCTCCTCGGCGGGGACGAGGGCCACCAGGGCTGCGCTGCCGGCCGCTAGCTCGGCGCCGATCTCGTAGAGCGCCCGGTCGGGGAAGCCCGTATCGCCCACCAGCCGATGCACCGTATTGTCGGCCATCTGGCTGGCCAGCGCCGCCGACTGGGGGCCGAGCATACCGGCGAAGCTGTACACGAACCAGGCCACACCGCCGACCACCGAGGCAGCTAGCCCGCTCAACTCCTCACGCAGGTCGCCCGGTTCGCGCAGGCTGATCTGGCCATCGGGGCGCTTCTGCACCACGGCCAGGTGGCTCTGGAGGCCGCCGAGCCGCCGGGTCAGGCGCTGGATCGCGCCCCGGGCCGTCTCGGCCTGGCGCGCGTTGTCGAAGGTATACACCAGCAGGCGGAGATCGTCACTCATCACGCACCTCGAGACACGCGCCTGACGCGCTGGAGAAGGGAGCCGCTAGCAGTGTAGCATCACCTGCCCCGATCGCCAAGTGAGCAGGCTACGGTGGGCTTGGCGCAACGTCTTGCACGCTACTCCACGCCCGGCAGCTTATTGGTCTGTAAGGGAAGTTTCCTGGCATTTCCGGCCGGCATACGGCACGGGCCGGCTTACGCGCCCCAGGTCAGGCGCAGCACGCGCAGCCAGTTGCGGTAGGCGATCCGCTCCAGCGCCGCATCATCATAGGCGCCGTGCGCGCGCAGCGCCGTCAGCAGCGCCGGCAGGCCCGCCGCGTCGCCGATCGCCCGCGGGATGGTTGCGCCATCGAAGTCGGAGCCGAGGCCCACCCGGTCGATGCCGACCCGCTCAACCAGGTAGTCGATGTGGCGCACCACGGTCTCTAGCGGCGTATCAGCGTCGTTGCCGCCGTCCGCGCGCAGGAAGCTGACCGCAAAATTCACGCCGACCATGCCATCGGAGTCGCGGATGGCGTCGAGCTGCGCATCGGTGAGGTTGCGCGTGCTGGCGCAGAGCGCGTGGGCGTTGGAGTGGGTGGCGACGAGCGGCGCCCGGCTCAGGCGGGCCACGTCCCAGAAGCCGGCCGCGTTGAGGTGCGAGAGGTCGAGCATGATCCCCAGCCGGTTGCAGGCCCCCACCAGCGCCTTTCCGGCCTCACTGAGCCCCGGCCCTGTATCGGGCGAGCGCGGGAAGGCGAAGGGCACGCCGTGGCCAAACATGTTGGGCCGGCTCCAGACCGGGCCGAGCGAGCGCAGGCCGGCCTGGTACAGCACCTCCAGCGTCTCCAGCGCCGGATCGATCATCTCGGCGCCCTCGATGTGCCACACTGCTGCCAGCGCGCCCTCGGCCAGGCAGCGCTCGATCGCCGCGACACTGCGGCAGACGCGCAGGCGCCCCTGTGATTCGGCCTCCAGGCGAAAGAGTGTGGCGGCCATGCCCAGCGCGGTACGCAGCGCATAGTCGTACTCGAGCGGCGGCGGCAGCGGTAGTTCGTAGGCCGCGCCGCGCGGCAACTCGCCGTCGGGTTGCTCAACGGCGGGCGGCACATAGACCGCAAACAGGCCGCCGGCGAGCCCACCGGCCTGTGCGCGCGGCAGGTCGAGATGGCCGTGCTCCGTGCGCGCAAAGAACGAACGCTCCTCGCCGGGGCGGGGCCGGTACAGCTTCAGCAGGCTATCGTTGTGGCCATCGAAGACGGGGATGGTGGCCGTCGGCTGCATCGCTGCCTCTGTTTACAATGCGCGGAGGAATGGCGCCCGCAGCGCCACCCCGACCAGGATCAGCCAGCCGATCACCGAACTGGCTGCCACCACCAGCGGCACGCTACCGACCAGCTGGGCCGTCGCGCCGGCCAGCATGCCACCCATAGGGCTCAGGCCCATCAGCAGCAGCGTAAAGACGCTCATCACCCGGCCGCGCAGCGCATCGGGCACGATCGACTGGATGAGCGTATTGGTCAGGGCCATGGTCGTCACGCCGGCCCAGCCCGCCAGCCCGATCAGCAGCAGCGAGAGCGGCAGCCAGCGCGAGAGGCTGAAGGCGATCATCAGCCCCGGGTAGATCAGCGCTGCTGCGCCGAGCAGCCGGCCACGGGGGAGTTGCTCGCCCAGCTGGGCCAGCAGCAGCGCCGCCGCCAGCGCGCCAAGGCCGCTGGCGGACGAGAGTGCGCCGAGGCCGCTCGCACCGATGCCGAGGACATCGCGGGCGAAGACCGGCAGCAACGGAATGTGCACGAAGCAGAAGAGGCTGATCGCCCCGGCCTGCATGAGCAGCGCGCGCACCCGTGGCTCGTTTCGGATGTAGCCCAGCCCCTCGCGCAGCTGCCCGCCCCGCTGCGCGCGGCCTGGCGCGTGATACGGCGGCAGGCGCATCATCAGCAGCCCGGCGATCACAAAGAGGAAACTGGCCGCGTTGAGCGCGAAGGCCGGCCCCTCGCCGATCAGCGCCACCACCATCCCGGCCACCGCCGGGCCCAGCGTGCGCGCCCCGTTGAAGATCGACGAGTTGAGCGCGATCGCATTGAGCAGATCCTCGCGACCCACCATCTCCACCGTGAAGGCCTGGCGCGCCGGCCCATCGACGGCATTGACCATGCCCAGCAGGGCCGCCAGCGCGATCACATGCCAGACCTGCACCAGGCCGCTGAGCGTTAGCGCCGCCAGGATAGCGGCGAGCAGCATCGCGATCACCTGGGTCGCAATCAGCAGCCGATGCTTTGAGACGCGGTCGACCAGCGCGCCCGCCGGCAGCGAGAAGAGCAGCACCGGCAGCGAGGCCGCCGCAGCCACCAGGCCGAGCAGCGCCGGCGAGTCGCTGAGCCGCAGCACCAGCCAGCCCTGGGCCACACTCTGCATCCAGGTGCCGGTGAGCGAGAGCAGCTGCCCGATGAAGAAGAGCCGGTAGTTGCGATGGCGTAGGGCCCGGAACATCGGCGGGACGCGGCTGGCGGGCTGTGTGGCCGGATTGGGCGCGGCGCTACTGGTTGTGGCCATGGCAGGTCAGGATCCGTTCGTACTACGTCGCCTCGGCATCGGCCAGGGCATCATAGAGCGTCTGCATCGCCTCGTAGAGCGCGGCCAGCTGCGCGGGATTGAGATGGCTCATCCGCTGCTCGACGTAGGCCCGGTGGCGCGGGCGCAGTTCGTCGATCAGAGCTTTGCCCGCTGGTGTGAGCTGCACCAGCGTCACCCGGCGATCACGCGGGTCGGCAGCGCGGCGAACCAGGCCCCGCGCCTCCAGCCGGTCGACCAGCCGCGTCAGGTTGCTGTTGTCGGCCAGCATCTCCTGGCAGATCTGGCTCAGTGGCACCCCCTCGACACTGGCGTGGAACAGGATGGCATACTGCGGCGTCGACAGGTCGTAGGGCCGGAACTCCTCGCGGTTCAACTCCTGAAAGCGGCGGTGGAGCTTGAGGAAGAGCCGGTAGGTCTCGATCTGTGGCGAATCCTGACTACTGATCTCAGGCATAGCCCTCCCCTGCAGTGTACCGGGGTTTATTGGACTCGTCAACTTTCTAGCGACCAAACGAGCGCCCCGGCAAGACCGGCCGGGGCGCAGGGTGGGCCGGGCGTCTACCAGTAGAAGGCGAAGACCCAGACCATAAAGACGAAGGCGATCAGGCCAGTCATGCCGATCAGCAGGAAGATCGGCGGGATCTCCGGGTTGCCGCTCCACTCGGGCTGCATAGGACCCTCCTCGACGGGACTCGTCACGCGCACACACGGCACTATTGTACCGCCGTCTGTCGCCCTGCGCTAGTGGGGCATGGCTTGAAAAGTTGACGCTTTCCAATGCCATGCGCTACAATGTTCGATTGTATGCCCCGGCGCGCCATCCGCGGATAGGAGCGCATCCCTCCGGATGTGCCAGCGTAAGAACCGTATGCAAAAGCTTTCCTCCGCCCAGATCCGCGAGAAGTACCTCCGCTTCTTTGAGCGCCATGGCCACACCATCGTGCCCAGTTCCTCGCTGGTCGTTGCCGACGACCCGACGCTGCTCTTCGCCAACTCGGGCATGGTCCAGTTCAAGGATGTGTTCCTCGGCCTCGAGAAGCGCCCCTATACGCGCGCCGTCACCGCCCAGAAGTGCCTGCGCGTCAGCGGCAAGCACAACGACCTCGAGGAGGTCGGGCCTTCGCCCCGTCACCATACCTTCTTTGAGATGCTTGGCAACTTCTCCTTCGGTGACTACTTCAAGGCTGAGGCGATTCGCCTCTCCTGGGAGTTGTTGACCAGGGAGTTCGAACTGCCGGTCGAGCGCCTCTGGTTCACCGTCTTTGAGGGCGATGCCGAGATCCCCGCCGATGATGAGGCCGCCCGGCTCTGGGAGGCGGTCGGTGCCGATCCGAGCCGCATCCTGCGCTTTGGCCGCAAGGACAACTTCTGGGTGATGGGCGACACCGGGCCCTGTGGCCCCAACTCGGAGATTACCTTCTATATCGGCGACGATCTCAGCCGCATGCGCGCCGAAGGCGTTAACTCCGACGATCCCGACTACGTCGAGATCTGGAACAACGTCTTTATGCAGTACGACCGCGCCACCATGCGCCGGCTCGACGCCCAGTCGGTGGATACGGGCATGGGCCTCGAACGTATGGCCATGGTGCTGCAGGGCGTCCACTCGACCTATGAGACCGATCAGCTGGCGGCGATCATCAGGCGGGTGATCGCTGCCCGGGGCAGCGATGAGGCCCACTACCACGCCAACCTGGCCCCCTACCGGGCCATCGCCGACCATAGCCGGGCCACCGCCTTCCTGATCGCCGATGGGGTGCTGCCCGGCAATAGTGGCCGCTCCTATGTGCTGCGCCGCATCCTGCGCCGCGCCGTCTATCAGGGCCGCACGATCGGCTTCGAGAAGCCCTTCTTCGCCGATGTGGTTGATGCCGTGATCGCCGAGATGGGCGAGGCCTACAGCGAGCTGCAGGTCCGCCGCCAGTTTATTCTCGAAGCCACCGACAGCGAGGAGCGCCAGTTCCTGCGCACGCTCAATGGTGGCATCACGCGCCTCAACGCCGTGATCGAGCAGGTGCGCACGACCGGTGGCACGGTGATCCCCGGTAGCGATGCCTTCGTGCTCAAGGATACCTTCGGTTTCCCCCTTGACCTGACCCAGAAGATCGCCGCCGAGCAGGGTCTGGTCGTCGATGAGGCCGGCTACGACCTGGCGATGGATGAGCAGCGCCAGCGTTCGCGCGCAGCGGCCCAGTTCAAGCGCGGCGCCGAGATCGAGGTCTGGGTTGAGGCCGATCTGCCGTCCACGGAGTTCCTTGGCTACAGCGAGCTCAGCGCCGAGGCCACGGTGCTGGCCATCGTCTCCGCCGGCGACGCGCTGCGCGAGGCCACTTCCGGGCGCCAGGTGCAGATCGTCCTCGACCGCACGCCGTTCTACGCCGAGAGTGGCGGCCAGGTCGGTGATACAGGCCTGCTCAGCGGTCCCCACGGTACCGTGCGCGTCGATGATACTCTGCGCCCTGTGCCGGGCCTGATCGTGCACTATGGCGTGGTGACCGACGGGAGCATCAGCGTGGGCGATCCGCTGCGCGCCAGCGTAGACGCCGGGCGGCGCGCCGATATTCAGCGCAACCATACGGCGACCCATATGCTCCACCGCGCGCTGCGCGATGTGCTTGGCGAGCACGCCGCCCAGGCTGGCTCGCTGGTCGCCCCTGATCGGCTGCGCTTCGATTTCACCCACACCCGGCCCCTGGAGCACGAGCAGCTCCGCGAGCTCGAGGCACGCCTCAATGCCTGGGTGCGCGCCGATGGCGCCGTCAGCTGGGCGATCACCGATTACCAGCAGGCAATCGCCAGCGGCGCGATTGCCCTCTTCGGCGAGAAGTACGGCGACCAGGTGCGGGTGGTGACGATCGAGCGCGGTACGAATGGCGTCGAGCGCTTTGCCAGCCGCGATAGCCGCGAGCTCTGTGGCGGTACCCACGTGGCCCGCACCGGCGAGATCGGCTTCGTCCGCATCATCGGCGAGGCCAGCGTGGGTAGCGGCATCCGGCGCATCGAGGCCCTCACCGGGCGCGGCGCCGAGCAGTGGGTCGAGCAACAGACCCAGCTGCTGCGCGATCTGGCCACCCGGCTCGGCGTGCCGCCCGCCCAGGTCGCCGACCGCGTCGACCAGTTGATGGCCGAGGGTAAGCAGCGCCAGCAGGAACTGGCCGGGCTGCGCGCCCGCATCGCCCGCGCCTCGCTCGATAGCCTGCTCGGCCAGGTGCGCCGTGTCGACGGCGCGCCCGTGCTCGCCGCCCAGGTCGAGGCCGACGACCCGGCCCGCCTGCGTGAGATGGGCGACTGGTTGCGCGACAAGCTCGGCAGCGCCGTGATTGTCCTCGGCGCTGTGGTGGGCGAACGCCCCCAGATCCTGGTGATGGTCACGCCCGACCTGGTAAGCCAGGGCTACCACGCAGGCAACCTGGTCAAGGCCCTGGCGCAGATCGTCGGCGGCGGGGGTGGTGGCCGCCCCGATATGGCCCAGGCCGGCGGCAAGGACGCTACCAGCCTCCCCGATGCCATCGCCCGGGCCCCCGAGCTGGTGGCCGCCCAGGGCCGGAGGTGAACGCCCCATGACTACCGACCAGTCGGCTGTGGTGCCGGTCTTGCCCGAGGACAGCGCCGATGTGGTGCTGGCCAGGGTGCGCGACGCCGGCTCCAGCCAGGTTCAACTCCTCGTCACCGAGGGCGTGGTGACCCTCCGTCGACCGGAGGTGGCCGCGCGCCTGTACGAGTATGCCGCTAATGCGGGCATCGAACTGACCGTGATTAGCTCCGACCCCGCGCTGATCGAGGTGGCGCGCGGCGCCGGTCTGGCGACGCTGCTGGTGCAGCACGCCCGCGTGCTCGCGCCAGGGCCCGGCGGGCGCCCGCCCC
>DAOUBZ010000283.1:0-2192 GCA_034432515.1 Chloroflexaceae bacterium
CACCAACGAACAGCCAACCCCTGAACAAACACTGCGGGAGGAACTCCGCTTTGAAGACGGTGCTGATCATTCACGATGGTGACGGCAACGAGGTCGCAACGGTGCATATGCTAGGCCAGCCGGTCGAGGCGCGCCGCATCGGCTGTGCTGGTGACCTCGAGCGGGCTCGCGCCCTGATCGCCGAGTACGACGGCCAGGTGAGCGCGATCGCGCTCGAGGGCATGCCCGCCAGCCTGCGCCTCGGTCCGGCCCAACAGCCGCATGCGCTTGGCGCCAGCCTGGCCGCCGCCGCCACCCGGACGCCGGTACTCGATGGGAGCGGCGTGCGCCCGATGCTCGAGCGCTGGGGCACGATCCTCGCCGACCGCGCCCAGCCCGGGATCTTTAGTCGTAAACGGGTGCTGATGGTGCCCGGCCTCAACCACGATGGCCTGGCCCACGCCCTGTCGCGCCGGGGCTGCTCGGTGCGCTACGCCGACCCGCTGGTCTTCTTCGCTATGCCCGACCTGCCGGGCGTGGGCAGTCCGGCCACCCTGCCGCGGGCCGCTGCGCCGACCCTCGAGCGACTCAAGGCGGCGCCCTTCCACCGCGTGGTGCCGCGCCCCGGTACGCCCAGCAGCCCACGTGCCGCCGCACCCTTTGCCTGGGCCGATGTGCTCGCCGGTGAGATCGGCGCCATCCGGCGCTACGCGCCTGCCTCGCTCCACCGCAAGACGATCATCGTCGAGTGGGCCAGCGAGGACGACATGGCCGACCTGCGCGCCCGCGGCGCCTCGATCGTCGTCGCGCTGCTCGCCGGGCTGGTGCCCGCCGACGGCCTGAGCCGCTGGTCGACGGCCGCCGTCGAGGCGCTGCTCGTCGCCCTCAGGCCCAACCCCGATGCACCGCTCACCGAGGATACCTACCTCGACCTGCTGGCCGAGATCGACTGGTCGCCGGCGATCACCTACCTGCAGCCGGAAGACGCCGGGGTCAACAAGTTCGCCTTCGTCATCCACCCGCTCAATGTCAGCTTCATCCACTCGCACCAATGGTTCGGCTGGACACGCTACCTGCCCGATGACCTGGTGGAGGCGGTGGCGGCCTACTTCCCGCCACTCTACGTCGGCAAGATCACCGGCGGTCGCTCGCCGGCCACCGGCCAGCGCATCGAGGGCTACCTGATCTCACTCGGCGCCACGCCACGCCAGATGATGCGCCACGGCGAGCGCTTCACCTATACGCGGCTCAACCGCGCCGCGCATATGGCCGAGCGCATGGGCGCGCGGATCATGGGCCTCGGGGCCTTTACCAGTGTCGTGGGCGACGCCGGCGCCACCGTGGCCCACGAGGCCGATATTGCGATCACCAGCGGCAATAGCCTCACCGTCGCTGCAACCCTCGAGGCCGCCAAGCAGGCCGTGCGCAAGATGGGCGCCAGCGACCTGACCCGCGGGCGCGCGATGGTGATCGGCGCCACCGGCTCGATCGGCTCGGTCTGCGCCCGGCTGCTGGCCCAGGCGATCTTCGATGTCGTGCTGGTCTCGATCGAGCCGGAGAAGCTGATCGCGCTCAAGCGCACGATCGAGGAGGAAACGCCCGGCGCCAATGTAGTCATCGCCACCCGTTCGGACGAACTGGCCGGTGAGTGTGACCTGATCGTCACCGCTACCTCGGCCTTCGGCCAGCGGGTGCTCGATATCACCCGCTGCAAGCCCGGCGCGGTGATCTGCGATGTCGCCCGCCCCCCCGATATCGGCGAGGCCGAGGCCGCGCTGCGCCCCGATGTGCTGGTGATCGAGAGCGGCGAGGTGCTCATCCCCGGCGATGTGACGATCGGCTACAACATCGGCCTGCCGCCCCGCACCGCCTACGCCTGCCTGGCCGAGACCGCTTTGCTGGCCATGGATGGCCGCTTCGAGGACTACACGATTGGCCGCAACATCACGATTGAGCGGGTCAAAGAGATCTACCGGCTGTTTAAGAAGCATGGCTTCCAGCTCGCGGGCCTGCGCTCGCTCGGCGCCTACGTAACCGATGAGGACGTGCTGGCGAAACGGGTGCTGGCCGATACGCTGCGTGCCGACCCGGCGCTCTTCGAGCGCACCCGGCGCGAGGCGGCCGCCCGGCTGGCCAGCATCCCCGCCAGCTCGAAGGGCGTGCGCGTCAGGCAAGGGCCGCGCCTGCGCTGGGCCTGGGCCGCAGCCGGGTTG